>DATNBJ010000021.1:0-2655 GCA_035572055.1 Thermoleophilaceae bacterium
AGCAGCTGCTCGGTGAGCGCGGGGCGCCGGTACCAGCGTAGCCATGCCGACGCTCGGGCAGAAGCTCGCCGCCGGCCGCTTCGTGGTCACCGCGGAGCTGCCCGTGATCGACGGCGGCGGCGTGGAGGAGGTCGAGCGCCGGGCCGCGCCGATGCGCGACTGGGTCGACGCCGTGAACGCGACCGACAACACGGCCGCCCACGCCCACGCGTCGCCGTTGGCGGTGTCGATCGGGCTCGTGCGCTGCGGGGTCGAGCCGATCATGCAGCTCGTCACGCGCGACCGGAACCGGCTCGCGCTGCAGGCCGACATCGTGGGCGCGTCGATGCACGGCATCGAGAACGTCCTCTGCCTCGGCGGCGACGGCGTGGCCGCCGGTGACGAGCCGGATGCCAAGCCGGTGTTCGACGTGGACGCGATCGGGCTGCTCTCGCTGGCCGGCGGCCTCAGCGAAGGTCACTATCTGAGCGGGCGGGCCATCGATCCGGTGCCGTCTCTGTTCCTGGGCGCGGTCGAGAGCGCCGCCGCTCCGCCGCTCGAGGCGCGCATCGCGCGCGCCATGTCGAAGGCCGACGCGGGCGCGCGCTTCCTCCAGCTCCAGATCGGCTTCCTCCGGGAGCCGCTCGAGCGCTTCGCCGCCGCGGCGGCGGAGGCCGGCCTCGTGAAGAAGGCGGCGCTGATCCCGTCGGTGAGCATCCTGCGCTCGGCGGCGGCGCTCCGCTACATGAACGACAAGGTGCCGGGGATCGACGTTCCCGACGATGTGATCGAGCGCGTGGAGTCGGCGCCCGACCAGGCGGTCGCCTGCTTCGAGCTGGCGGTGGAGCTGGCCGAACACGCGATGTCCGTGCCCGGCGTCTCCGGTCTCCACCTCATCTCGTTCGCGGGCGGCGAGCGCATCGGCGAGCTCTGCGCACGACTCGGAATCAAGCCCACAGCCGAAAGGGACGCTGATGCACACAGTTCTTCGGTCACGGTCTAAGACGATCACGATCGGTCACGACCAGCCGTTCTGCGTGATCGGCGAGCGCATCAACCCGACCGGGCGCAAGGTGTTCGTGGCGCCGGCGCTGGCCGCCGGGAACACCGTGGTCTGTACGCCCGCCTCGACCACCGCGGTCTGCTCGGGGCTGCTGGCCGACTGCGTGGCCGAGGCCGACCTGCCCGAGGGCGTCTTCAACTTCGTGCTCGGCCCGGGCTCGGTGGTGGGCGACGAGCTGGTGTCGAACCCCGGCACCGTGGCCGTCGGTTCATCGGCTCGACCGAGACCGGCAACCGCATCGCGCAGCGCGCCGCCGGCAAGACGCTGCTGCTCGAGATGGGTGGCAACGGACCGCTCGTCGTCCTGGAGGGCGCCGATCTGGACGCCGCCGCCGAGGCCGCGATCAGCGCCTGCTTCCTGTGCGCCGGCCAGAGCTGCACGGCGGGCGAGCGGCTGCTGATGCAGGAGCCGGTGCGCGAGGAGTTCGTGGAGCGGCTGGCGGCACGCGTGGCGTCGAAGATGGACGAGCACGTGCGCGACGCGGTGGATCGCGGCGCGCGGGTGGTGGCGGGCGGCTCACGCGCGGATGGGTTCGCGACAGACCTCTACTGGAGCGCCACCGTGCTCGACGGCGTGCCGGACGATGCGGAGGTCGCTCTCGAGGAGACCTTCGGCCCGATCGCCCCGATCGTCTCAGTGGAGTCTTTGGACCACGCGATCGAGCTGACCAACGCGTCGCCCTACGGCCTGCTGGCTGCCGTGTTCACCGGCGACGTGATGGACGGTCTGCGCTACGCCGACGGCGTGAAGACCGGCCTCGTGAACATCAACGAGACCACCAACTACTGGGAGAACCACCTGCCGTTCGGCGGCCGCGCCGGAACCGACAGCGGCACCGGTCGCGTGGGCGGCCGCCACGCGATCGAGCGACTCACCGAGCTGCAGACGATCGTGATCGGCTAGTGCCTGACCGGCAGCGCCGGGTCGTCGGTCGAGCAGCCGAGCTCGCCCGGCGCAAGGCTGCCCGGCTGCACCAGCGCCGGCGGCTCCAGCAGCCGCGGCCGGCGCGTGTCGAGGAAGTCCGCGATCGTCGTCGCGTTCGCGTCGCGGTAGGTGAGCGCCGGCAGGTTCCACTTGGATTCGATCGTGGCGAGCACCGACGTGTGGTCGTGCGCGACGTTCGTCACCGCGTGCGGACGCGAGTGGGGCGACACCACGACCGTCGGCACGCGCGGGCCGTAGATGTCGTAGCCGCCGGGGACGTCGTCCGGGCCGAGCGCCGGCGGGATGTCGTCCGGCTTGATCGCGGCGGGCGGCGGCACGTGGTCGTAGTAGCCGCCGTGCTCGTCGTAGGTCCAGATCAGGAGCGTGCGCGGCCAGGCGGGTGACTTCAGCACCGCGTCGATCACCCTCGCCGCCGTGGCCTGGCCGATCTGGATGTCCTGCGGGTTCTCCTCGCGCCGCCCTGGGCACCCACCAACCCGCCGGCCTTTGCCGCGCCCGGGATGTTCAGCGACGCCAGCGGCCCGCCGACCTCGCCCAGCACGCCGAACTCCGGGTCCACGAGGCTCACGGCGGGCAGCGTCCCGGCGGCGCAGTCGCTGAAGAACTCCGCGATCGGCGCCAGGTTCGCCGGGTACTGCTTCGGGACCGAGGAGATGATCCCCGACGAC
>DATNBJ010000022.1:0-7343 GCA_035572055.1 Thermoleophilaceae bacterium
CGTCGTGCGCTCCACCGGCTCGTCGGCCCCGCCCACCACGGACTTCACGGTGCCGAGCAGACCGGTCGGAATCCCGGCGGCCTCCAGCAGAGCGCGCACGAGGAAGGCCGTCGTGGTCTTGCCGTTGGTGCCGGTCACACCAACGACGCGGAGCTCGCGCGTGGGGTCGTCGAAGAAGCGCGCCGCCACCTCGGGCATCGCCGCGCGCACGCTCGGCACCAGCAGCTCGGGCACGCCGAGGCCCAGCGGCCGCTCGCATACCAGCGCGGCCGCGCCCCGCTCCACGGCATCCGCCGCGAAGTCGTGGCCGTCGGCGCGGAACCCGGGCACGCAAAAAAAGAGCGCCCCTGGAGCGACGCTCTCACTCGAATACGCCAGCGCGGAGATCTCGACGTCCGGTGCCGAGTTGCCCATGAGCTCACGAAGGGTCATGGTCGCGCGGAGTGTAGTTAGCCGGTCCGCCAGCTAATTCGGCGGAATGCCGAGGTACGGCAACGCAAACGACACGATCTTCTGGAACGCCGGTGCCGCCACCGAGCCGCCGTAGATGTCGCCCTTGGGCTCGTCGACCATGACCGCCACGAGCAGGCGCGCGTTACGCGCCGGGGCGTACCCCACGAAAGAGGCCACGAAGCGGTTCTTCGAGTAGCCGCCGTTCTTGTCCGGCTTCTGGGCGGTGCCGGTCTTGCCCGCCAGCTCGTAACCCGGCACGACCGCCTCGGAGCCGGTGCCGCCCGGCGCGAGCACACCCTCGAGCATCCGCGACACCGCCCACGACGTGCGCGCGGTGATCACGCGGCGCGTCGGCGCCGGGTCACCCTGAACGACATGCGGCCGCACGAGCATCCCGCCGTTCGCGATCGCCGAGTAGGCGGCCGCCATCTGCATCGGCGTGACCGCCTCGCCCTGGCCGATCGGCAGGTTGCCCATCGAAGAGCCCGAGTACTGGTTCACGTGCAGCACGATGCCGGGCGACTCGCCGGGCAGATCGACGCCGGTCGGCTTCGCGAAGCCGAACGCGCGCACCCATTTGTCGAAGGCGGTCGCCCCGAGACGCTGGCCGATCTTCACCGCGCCCACGTTCGAGGACCGCTTGAGGATGTCGCGCACGCTCAGTGTCTCCGCACCCCGCTCCTCGGCATCGCTGATCTTCCGGTCCGCCACCTCGAGGACCGGCGGCAGATAGAAGGTCGTGTTGGACGTGATCAGCCCCTGCTGGAGCGCGCCCGCCACCGTGAACGCCTTGAAGGTGGAACCCGGCTCGTAGCTGTTCGTCACGGCGCGGTTCTGCTGCGCGTACGCGGGCGCCCGCCCGGGGTGGTTGGCGTTCACCCGCGGCCAGTTCGCCAGCGCGAGGATCGATCCGTCGCGCGGGTCCATCACCAGAGCCGTGGCGCCCTTCGGCGTGTACTGCTCCCCCACACCCGACAGCACGGCCTCGACCCGCTCCTGCAGGTTCGAGTCGAGGGTCAACCTGATGTCGCTGCCCTGCACGGGCTGCTTGGTCACCTCGAGGCTCACCGGCTTGCCGAGCGCGTCCTTCACCAGCCGCTCCTTGCCGTCGGTGCCGTGAAGCTGCTTGTCGAAGCGCGACTCGAGCCCCGACAGCCCGTAGTTGTCCGTGCCCACCGTGCCGAGCACCTGCGACGCGAGGTAGTTCTGCGGGTACTTGCGCCGCGGCTCGATCAGCGTGCCCACGCCGGCGAGGTTCAGCTTCTTGACCTGGGCCCCGACGGACAGGTCCAGCTTGCGCTTCAGGTAGACGAACCCCTTGGTCCGGTCGGACAGCTTCGCCAGCAGCTCGTTCACCGGCATCCGGACCACCGGCGCGAGCTTGGCCGCCACCGCGGAGGGGTCCTTGATCATCAGCGGGTCGGCGTAGATCGTCGACGAGTCCTCCGAGATCGCCAGCGCCCGGCCGCTGCGGTCGAAGATCGTGCCGCGCTTGGCGGGCAGCGTCAGGTTCTCGGTCTGCTGAGACAGCGCCTTGCTGCGCAGCGACCCGGCCTGCACCGTGTCGAGCCACCACGCGCGGAGCGCGATGAGGAACAGTCCGACAAGGAAGACGCCGAAGAGCAGGCCGATGCGGCGGTCGACCAGCCGCACCTAGGGTGCGCCCCCGCCGCTTGGTACGCCGCCGGTGGAGGTGCCTCCCGTCGTCCCCGAAGTCCCGGTCTGCTGCGTGCCGGCGCCCTGCTGCCCGCTCCCCGCCGGTTCTGTCGTCCCTGTCTGGGTTCCGGTGCCGGTGGCCGTGGTGGGCGCCGTGATCACCGGACCGGTGGTACCGGAGGGACCGGTCGTACCGGCCGGACCGGTCGCTCCGCTGGCGCCCGTGTCGGCCTGCGGCTGCGCCTGCTGCGACTCCGGCACCTGCGAGACCGGCGGAGGCGCCACCATCGGGTTCGGCGGCACGATCCGGTGCCCGGCGCGAATGGCGTCGCGCGGCAGCTTCACGTCCAGGTAGCGCACCTCGCTGGGCACCGGCAGCACGAATCCGCGCGCCGCGGCGAGCTTCTGGATGCGCTCGGCGGAGCTCAGCCGCGCCTTCTCCACGCCCAGCCGCGAGTTCTCCTGCTTCAGCGCGGTGGCCTGGGCGCTGTCGCGCGTGATCGACTGGTTCAGCCTCATCACGCTGACGTTGAAGAACACGATCCCCACGAGCAGCACGCCCACCAGCACCACCCATATGCGCCCGCGCATGAGGCGGTCGAGCAGGCCGGCGACGCTCAGACGCGGAAGCGGCAGGAGCCGCAACGGCGGCACCGACACGGCGCCGGCGCGCGAGGCGGACGTGCGCGCGGCGGACGTGCGCGCGGCCTGGGGCCGCGCCGGCCCCGAGCGCCGCCGCGGCGCCGGCTTGCGCGCCGGCCGCTCCACGCGCGGAGCGGTCCGGGCAGCCGCTGTGGCGGCGCGCGGCATCAGCCGTCCGACTCCAGCTTGCGCGCCACGCGGAGCTTGCCCGACGCCGCACGCGGATTCGCCGCGATCTCTCCCTGGGTGGGCGCGACCGCGCGCCCGGTCAACAGCTCGGCCTCGGGCGTACGCCCGCAGACGCACACGGGGAACTCGGGCGGGCACACGCAGCCTCGCGCGCGATCCGCCAGGAAGCGCTTGACGCGCCGGTCCTCCAGCGAGTGGAAGGAGATAGCGGCAAGCCGCCCACCCGGACGCAGCAGCTCCCAGGCGGCCGGCAGGCCGCGGTCGAGGGCGCCCAGCTCGTCGTTGACCGCGATGCGGATCGCCTGGAACACGCGCTTGGCGGGATGGCCGCGCCCGAACTGCCTGGCAGCCGGCACGGCGCCCTTGATCACGTCCACGAGGTCGAACGTGGTCTCGAGCGGCGCGCGCTTTCGCCGCCGCACGATGCCGCGGGCGATCTGGCTCGCGAAGCGCTCCTCGCCGTAGCTGCGGAACAGCCGCGCGAGCCGCGTCTCGTCCCACGCGTTCACGACCTCGCGCGCGTCCAGCGCCTGCTCGGGGTCCATGCGCATGTCGAGCGGCGCCTCGTACGAGTAGGAGAAGCCACGCTCCCAGGTGTCCACCTGCATCGACGACACGCCCAGATCGAGGTACACGAGGTCCGCCGCGAGTCCTTCCTCGCGCAGCAGGTCCAGCCCGTCCGCGTAGTCCATGCGCAGGAAGCGCGTGTCACACACGGCCTCGCGCGCGAACTCGTCGAAGCGCTCCTCGGCGGCCGGATCGCGGTCGATGCAGACGAGCATGCCGGTCGGCCCGATGCGGTCCGCGATCAGACGCGCGTGACCGCCGCCGCCAAAGGTGCAGTCCACCACGAGTTCGCCGGGGTGCGGATCCGTGAGCTCGATGAGCTCCCCGGCCAGCACGGGCACATGAGTACGTGTCATCTCAAGAAGGATGGCCAAGCCCCTCGGCTATCTCGACGATCTCGGCGTTCAGCTCGTCCTGGTCGGCGAGCCACTTGTCGCGATCCCAGACCTGCAGGTGATCGATCACTCCCACCACGACGACCTCCTTCTGGATGCCGCCATGTCCCATGAGTGCCGGGTTGAGCGTCACGCGGCCCGCCGCGTCCAGCTCGGAGTCGAACGACCCGCCCGCGAAGAAGCGGGTGAGCTTGCGGCGCTCGCTGCTGAGGGGATTGAGCCCCGCGAGAAAGGCCTCGGTGTGATGCTCGAAGGCGTCCGGCGTCCAGATTGCAACGCAGGGCTCGAGTGCCTTGGCCAGAACCACTCCACTGGAGAACGCCGCCCGGAACTTGGGCGGCACGTTGAGACGGTTCTTTGCGTCGAGGGAGTAATCGAAGTGGCCGCGGAAAGCCATTGCGCCGAGCGCCGGGAGAAGAGTTGGACCGAAGTGGCGGAGTGGGAGGAGCCCCGCCACTCCGGTCCGTGATGCGGGCACTCTACCCCACCTTCACCCACTCTGCAACACATTTCTCCACCACTACCCCCTCTCACACCAAATCCGCCACTGCCGGTGCCGACTTTCCCGCTTCCAGAGCGGGATTGCGTGGTGGGAGGCCGGTGGGTCGCCGGGGCCCGAAATCGTGCGAGACCGCATGCACGGGCGCCAAACGCAACGGGCCTTGCAGTTGACCCGCTCCTCCTGCAACGTTTCTTGCAGCGGGGACGCTCCCCCAGGCGAGGTATGGCGCTAGAGCGAGATGCCGCCGCCACCGAGCAGCGCGGCCGCCAGGGCGGCGGCGACGAGCAGCATCACCGACGGCACCAGCAGGAGCGCGACCACGAGCTGGATCTTGGGCGCCGCCCGCGCGGCCTCCTCCTGAATCCGGCGCCGGCGCGCGAGCCGCGCATCCCGCGCCTGCGCGGCGAGGGTCTCCCCGAGCGGCGTGCCGTGGCGGACCGCCCGCTCGAGCGCCGCCACCAGCGCCTGCACTTCGGGGAGCGGGGCACGCCGCACCAACCCGGCGAGGGCCTGCGCCAGGGGCAGCCCCAGCCGCACCTCGCGGCCCACCGCCCGCCACTCGAGCGCGAGCGGACCGGCGGTGCGCTCGCCCACCGCCGCCAGGGCCGCGCCGAGCGACAGCCCCGACTCCACCGCCACCCGCAGCAGGTCGAGCAGCGCGGGCAGCCCCCGCCGCATCGCCCGCGCGCGCTCGGCCGCGCGCCGCCCGAGCCAGAGATCGGGCGCGAGGAAGCCGGCGGCGGGCCCGAGCGCGATCGTGACCACGCCGAGCCGTCCCGGAGCAGCGGCGCCCAACAGGAGACCCAGGACGCCACCGACCAGCGCGCACGCGAGCTTGATCGCCATCAGGTCGCGCACCCCGAGGCCGCCCGGGGCACCGGCCGCGGCGATGCGCCGGTCCAGATCGCCGTCGGGCAGTGTGCCGGGTCTGAGCCGCCGGCCCACGACGGTGGCGAGGCGGACGGCGCCGCCGCCCCGCGGCGCCGGAATCAGCAGGCCGATCCCGGCCGTCGCCAACGCAGCCGCAAGGAAAGCGAGCGCTACCGCCATCAACCCTTCACGCGCGCGAGCCGCCGGATCAGCACCGCGGCGACCACCTGGAGCGCAATGGCCAGCCCGCCGAGCCACAGCGTCAGGAACGAGCCGGCGAGCCCGCGCAGGTAGCCCGGACTGGCCAACTCGGCGAGCAGAGCGCCGCCGAGCGGGAGCAGCACCACAAGCAGTCCCGTGAAGCGCGCCTGGGCGGTGGCGGCGCGCACGTCGTCCTCGAGCCGCGCCTGGTCCTCGAACGCGCGGGCGGACTCACGCAACAGCCGCGCCAGGTCGCCCCCGGCGCGCCTTTGCAGCAGGCAGGCGGCCACGATCGTGTCCACGCGGTGCGAACGCACCCGCCCGCGCATCGCGTCGAGCGCCTCCTCGGTCCGGGCGCCGAGCGCCAGCTCCGCGGCCACCCGTCGCAACTCCCGCCCGGCGGCGCCGGGCACGCCGACGGCCGCCTCGTGCAGGGCGCCGCGCAGCGAGTGCCCGCCGCTCAAAGCGTCCGCCATCGCCAGCCCGATCGCTGCCGCGCCGGAGTCGACGGCACGCCGGTAGCGCTCGTGCCGAGCATGAAGGAGGCGTCCGACCAGCCACGGAGTGCCCGCCGCCAAAGCGGCGCCAAGCACGAATCCCGCCACCAGCCAGCCGGTCGCAAAGCCGAGCGCCGCCCCAAGGGCCAGCAGGCGCCGCCACTCGCCGCCCGCCGGGTCGCGTCCCTCACTACCCGCGCGCGCCACCACCTGGCCGAGCGCCGCGGCCGCGTGCGCCAGGCCCGGCAGGCGCGCCGCCACGACGCTGAGCCCGTCCGCGAGCGCGAGTAGTCCGAGAGCACCCGCCCCGAAGCCCCAACCGGCGGCACTCACGCCGCCCCCTCCAGCCGCCGCGCCAGCTCGGTGCCCCGCGGCTCGCGTAGCCACGGCTCGCCGTCACGCAGCCCGAAGAGCTCGCGAGTACCCGCCGCGTCGCCGAGCCGCACCACCTCTGCCGCCGACTCCACGCGCCGCCGGCCATCGGCGCCCCGCCCCTGGTGCACCACGAGCTGCAGCGCGCTGGCGAGCTGCTCGCGCACCGCAGCGTGCGGAAGTCCCACGCCCGCCATCAGCGCCAGCGTCTCCACGCGCCGCAGCGCGTCCGGCGGCGAGTTCGCGTGCACCGTGGTCAGCGAGCCCTCGTGCCCCGTGTTGAGCGCCATCAGCATGTCCAGCGCCTCCGGCCCACGCACCTCCCCCACGACGATTCGGTCGGGCCGCATCCGCAGCGCGTTGCGCACGAGCTGGCGGATCGTCACCTCGCCGCGCCCCTCCAGGTTCGGCGGCCGCGCCTCGAGCCGCACCACGTGCGGCTGGCGCAGCTTCAGCTCGGCCGCGTCCTCGATGGTCACGATGCGCTCCGCCTCCGAGAGCGCGCCCGAGAGCGCCCCCAGCGTCGTGGTCTTCCCAGAGCCGGTGCCGCCGCAGACGAGGATCGACGCGCGCGCCCGCACGCATGCCTCGAGGAACGACGCCAGCTCGCGCGGCAGCGTGCCGTTCTCCACCAGGTCCCCGAGCGAGAAGCCGTGACGGCGGAAGCGCCGGATCGTGAGGCAGGGCCCCGACAGCGCGAGCGGCGGGATCACCACATTCACGCGCGAGCCGTCGGGGAGCCGCGCGTCACATAGAGGCGAGGCTTCGTCCACCCGCCGCCCCAGCGGAGCCAGGATGCGCTCGATGGCGTGCATGAGCTCCGCCTCGCCGGCGAAGCGCACGTCCGCAGGCTCGATCCGGCCGAGCCGCTCCACATAGACGGACTCCGGCCCGTTGACCATCACCTCGTCCACCGCGTCGTCGGCCAGCAGCGGCTCGAGCGGTCCGAGACCGGTCGCCAGCCGCAGCACCCGCTCGCAGAGCGCGGCCCGATCTACG
>DATNBJ010000023.1:0-13471 GCA_035572055.1 Thermoleophilaceae bacterium
ACGCATGCGAGTCTCCTTCGTGGGGGGCGGACTAGGATCCCACGGCGGCTTGGCTCGGGACCTGACGAATCTGGAGATCGCGGATCGCCTCGACGCGTTCGCGGCGCTGCTCGAGCTGGCGGATGCGAATCCGTACACGCCGCGCGCGTACCGGCGCGCCGCGGAGATGATCCGGAGCGCCCCGCTCTCGGTCGCGGAGCTGGTTCGCGGCGGCCGGGCACGCGAGCTGCGCGGAATCGGCCGGGGCATCGAGGGGCGGCTGCGCGAGCTCGTCGAGACGGGTGAGATCGCCGAGCTCGCCGAGCTGGAGCGCGAGCTGACCCCCGAGGTGATCGGCCTCGGCCGCTATTTGGGGCTCAGCGCGAAGCGGACGCTCGAGATCGCGCGTGCGCTCGGCACCACGAGCGCGGACGACTTTCGCGACGCGATCGCCGGCGGCCGCCTGCGCGAGGTGCGCGGGGTGGGGCCGAAGACGGAGGCGCAGCTCCTGGAGCGCCTTCAGCGGGAGGACCGGACGCGGCCCGAGCGCGGCCTCCTGCTTCCTCGCGCGCGCGAGCTCGTGGCGGGGGTGGCGGCGGCGCTCGAGGGCACGCCCGCCGGCGACGCTCGCCGCTGGCGCGACCTGTGCGAGCGGCTGGCGGTGGTGTGCGCCGCGGCCGATCCGCGCCCGCTGCTGGCGCGGTTCGAGGAGCTGCCGGCGATCGTCGCCGTGATCGACCGGAGCGAGCGGCGCGCCGTCGGGGTCACGATCGAGGGCCTGCCGCTCGAGCTCGTCGTCTCCGAGCCGCACCGCTTCGGCACGGCGCTCGTGCGCGCCACTGGATCGCCCGCCTATGTGGAGGCGCTCGAGCCTCTGCCCGACGCCGCCGACGAGCGGGAGGCCTATGCGGCGCTCGGGATCCCCTGGTGCCCGCCCGAGCTGCGCGAGCAGCCGTTCGCCGGCGCGCCGCCGAAGCTCGTCGAGCTGGAGGACATACGCGGCGACCTGCACTGCCACTCCACCTGGTCGGACGGCCGGGCGAGCGTCGAGGAGATGGGGCGCGCCGCGCGCGAGCACGGCTACGAGTACCTCGCGATCTGCGACCACACGCCCGCGGTGGGGGCGGTGCAGGGGCTGAGCGCGGACGACGTGCGGCGCCAGGCCGAGGAGATCGCGGCGGCGAACGAGGCGCTCGCCCCGTTCCGGCTGCTGCGCGGCATCGAGTGCGACATCCTGCCCGACGGCCGGCTCGACCTGCCCGACGACGTGCTCGCGGAGCTCGACTGGGTGCAGGCGAGCGTCCACGCCGGCCAGCGCACGCCCGCGCTCGAGCTGACGGCGCGCGTGGAGGAGGCGCTGCGCAACCCGCACGTGAGCTGCCTGAGCCACCCGAAGGGGCGGCTGATCAATTACCGGCCGGAGAACGCGCTCGACCTCGAGCGCGTGTTCGAGGTGGCGCTCGAGGAGAACGTCGCGATGGAGGTGAACGGGCTGGCGAACCGCCTCGACCTGAGCGACGAGCACGTCCGCGAGGCGCTCCGGGCCGGGCTGCGGATCGTCTGCTCCACCGACGCGCACTCGCCGCGCGGCCTTGGGAACATGGAGCTGTCGGTGGCCACCGCGCGCCGGGGCTGGGCCACCGCCCCGGATGTGGTGAACACTCAGCCGCTCCGGGTAGTAGTCGGCTCTTGACCACCGCCCTCATCGTCGTCGACATGCTCAACCACTACGAGCATCCCGACGCGGAGCCGCTGATCGCGTCCGTGCGGGAGCGCCTGCCCGCGATCCGCGAGCTGATCGAGCGGGCGCGCGACGCCGGCGCGCCGGCGATCTACGTGAACGACAACCACGGCGACTGGAGCGCGGCGCGGCAGGAGGTGAGCGAACGGGCTCTTGCCGGGGCTGCGCCCGATCTCGTCGAGCCGGTCCTGCCCGACCCGGAGCTGCCGTTCGTGGTGAAGGCCCGCCACTCGATCTTCTACGAGACCCAGCTCGAGTACCTGCTCCGCCAGGAGGAGATCGAGCGGATCGTGCTCACCGGTCAGGTCACCGAGCAGTGCATCCTCTACTCGGCGCTCGACGCGTACGTGCGGCACTTCGAGGTCGTGGTCCCCGCGGACGCGGTGGCCCACATCCACCCCGATCTCGCAGAGGCTGCGATGCGCATGATGGAGCGCAACATGCGGGCGGAGATCGAGTCCGTGGCCGAGCTCAGCCTCTGATCTCGCGCCGCAGCGCCTTCACCGTGAACGCGTGGATCTCGGAGAAGCTGGGGAACGGCTGGATCGTGTCGTCGAGCACGTCGATCGGGACGCGCGCGCGGATCGCCAGCGTGGCCTGCTGGAGCCACTCGCCCGCCTCGGGGCCGAGCGCGTAGGCGCCGGTGAGGCGCTCGCCGTCGCTGAGGTAGGTCATGAAGCCCTTCGAGTCGGCGTAGGTGCGGTGCTGGTAGGTGGCGGCCTTCGGGATGTCCTTCCAGGCGTAGCTGGCGCTGAAGCGGTCCTCGGCCACGCCGACGGCGGCCGCCTGGGGGTCGGTGTAGATCACGCGCGGCACGGCCTCGTAGTTCGCCGGCCGCGGCTCGCCGAGGATGTTCGCGGCCACCACGTCGCCCTCGTACTCGCCCACGTGGGTCAGCGGCCAGATGCCGTTCACGTCACCGATGGCCCACACGCGCTCGGCCACGCGCAGGTGGTCGTCCACGGGGACGCCCTTCGGGTCCGGCTCGAGGCCGATCGTCTCCAGGCCGATGCCCTCCACGCGCGGGCGCCGGCCCGTGCAGATGAGGATGCGCTCACCCCGCAGCTCGCGGCCGTCATCGAGGTCGAGGATGAAGTCGTCCCGGTCGCGGCGGGCGGCGGTGGCCTGGACGCCGAGCGCGAGCTCGATGCCGTCGACTCGGGCCAGCTCCTCACCCAGCGCCCGGCCAAGCGGAGCGGGCTCGCGCGAGAGCACGTGCTCCCCGCCGTCCACGATCGTCACCTTCCCGCCGAAGCGGCTGATCACCTGTGCCAACTCGACCCCGGCCGGCCCCGCGCCCAGCACTATCGCGCTTTTCGGCACCGCCTTCATGCTCGTGGCCTCGCGCGTGCCCCACACCCCCTCGAGCTCGCGCAGCCCCGGCACGGGCGGGACGAACGCGTCGGCCCCGCAGGCCAGCACGATGTGCTCGGCTGTGTGCCGCGCGCCGTCGACCTCCACCACTCCGGTGCCGGCGAGCTTCCCGCTGCCGCGGATCACGTCGATGCCGCGGTCCGTGAGCCACTTCGCCGCCTGCTTGTCGTCGTAGTTCGAGACCATCCAGTCGCGGTAGGCCAGAGCGTCCTTCACGTCGATCTCCGCGGTCGCCGACGCGTCCCGGGCGCCGCGGGCTGCCTCGCCCGGGCGCAGCAGGGTCTTCGACGGGATGCACGCGTAGTACGAGCACTCGCCTCCCACCAGCTCGCGCTCGACGACGGCGACCTTCAACCCTCCCTCTGCCAGCGCGTTGGCGCAGTGCTCCCCGGGTGCCCCGCCGCCGAGCACGATCACGTCGTAGACACCGCTCATCTGGACCTCCGTGATTAGGTTGTGGGCGCTAACGAGGACTCGCGGAGGTGTGAATGATGGACTTCAAGCTCGAGGTCGTGACCCTGGCCGTGTCGGACGTCGATCGGGCGAAGGCTTTCTACTCAGGCCTGGGCTGGCGCGAGGACGCCGACATCACGATCAGCGAGACCTCTCGCATCGTCCAGCTCACGCCGCCGGGCTCGCCCGCCTCGATCCAGTTCGGATTGGGGCTCACCTCGGCTCAGCCCGGCAGCGCCGAGCGCATGTACCTCGTGGTCGACGACATCGAGAAGGCGCGTGCCGAGCTTGCCGCCGGCGGTGTGAACGTGAGCGAGGTCTTCCACCGCGAGCCCGGTAACCCACAGGCATCGGGCCCGGACCCGGAGCACACCACCTACAACTCCTTCGCCTCCTTCCAGGATCCCGACGGCAACGGCTGGCTGCTCCAGGAGATCACGACCCGGCTACCCGGGAGGTAGACATGAGCATCGAGGAACTGGCCGGGCTCCTTCACGAGACGGCCGAGCACCACGACCCGTTCGAGAAGAGCGCTCAGCCCCACGACTGGTGGGACTGGTATGCGGCGTACATGGACGCGCGACAGTCGGGCAGCAGCCCGGAGGAAGCTTCGGCGGCCGCCGGGAAGTACATGGAGGAGGTCAAGCACGTCTCCGCCGCCTGAGTGAACGAGATCGCCCCCGGCCTCCATCACTGGACCGCCCGCCACCCGACGTGGCATCCGGGCGAGTTCGGCGCCGAGGTGGGCGGCTATGCCGCGCTGACGGACACCGACCTGCTGCTCATCGATCCGCTGGTGCCGGAGGCGGACCCGGGCGCTCTCGACGGGCTGCTGCGGGAGAACGTCTCGATCCTCATCACGATCGGCTACCACGTGCGCAGCGCCGAGGAGCTGTGGAAGCGCTGGGGCTGGGACGTGCCCGTGACGGTCTACGGCCCGCCCAACGCAGGGAAGCGGCTGGACGGCGTCTCGTTCGTGGAGCTCGAGCCGAACGGCGAGGGGCCCGCGGGCGTGCGCGCGTTCTCGATCGGCCGCCCGGTTCGCGGCGAGCGCCCGCTCTGGCTCCCGACCCACAACGCCCTGGCGTTCGGCGACGCGCTCGTGACGAACACGGACGGCGAGCTGCGCATGTGGATCCAGGACCCGCTGAACGAGGAGCGGCTCGCCTTCTACAGGAACCGCTTCGCCCCGACGCTCGCGCCGCTGCTCGAGCTGCCGGTCGAGCGCGTGCTGGTCACGCACGGGCCGCCGGTGGTGAAGGACGCGGCCGCGGCGCTACGCCGCGCGGTGAAGGCGCCGCCCTGGTACCACCACGGCTGAGCGGACCGTCCCCGCGCCCACCACCAGCCACACGGCCACGGCGACCCACACCCACACGCGCGCGAAGTCGGTGATCGCGCCCGCGTGCGTGACGGCTCCCACAGCGAAGCTGCAGGCGGCGTACATCCCGACCGGGAAGACGGTCGCCCAGCGATTCAGGTCATGCCGCAGGCGCGGCCGCAGCGCCTCGAACAGGAGCAGCGCCGGCAGCCAGGCGATGGTCAGCGCCCAGAGCACGATCGCCACCGCCTTCAGCGCGTCGAAGCTGAGCACGTCCAGGGTTCGCGCGTCGAGCGCGATCTGTCCCGCGGCCAGCGTGGAGATGGCCAGCGCGCCGCCGGTGATCCAGTGGTCGCCGCGGCCCTCGGCGAGCTGGCGGAAGTCGAAGCGGGCGAGCACGAAGACGTAGAAAGCGAGTCCGAGCACGAGCGCCACGAGCGCCGCGTACAGCAGCGCGTCGGTGTGCTCGTGTACGGCCAGCGTCGATGACAGCACGGCCAGGGATTCGGTCGCGACCGTGAGCAGGAACGCGACGCCTGCCGCCGGCAGAGGCAGGTGACCGACCACCGGTGCGACCAGAGCGACCCACATCACGACCGCTACGACCAGCAGCGCGATCCCCGCCCAGTCCCAGCCCAGCAGCTCCACGCCGGAGCCGAGCACGGCCGTGGCCGCCACGCCGGTGAGCGCGGCCGGGGTCCGCGCCTCGTGCACGAGGCGCGCGCGATCGCCGAGCGCACGGGCGGCGAACAGCAGTCCCAGCACGACCCACACGGCCGCCGCGATCGCGAGCAGGATCCGGGCGAGCACCGTGTGATGGTCGAGCGACAGGTCGATCGACACGATGCCGGTGCCCATCACCACGGCGCCGGCGGCAGGTGGGATGCCGGAGAGCAGGAAGCCAAGTTAGCGCCGTGGTGCTGAAATCGCCGCATGAACAAGTTCAACGTCTTCGACGCAGAGTTCAGCTACGACGACTCCGATCCTGAGGGGTACCGCGCGGGGGGCAACCGCTTCGGCCCGCAGATCGGCGGCAGACGCATGGGTGCGACCGTCTACGAGCTGCCGCCCGGGCAGGCCCTCTGCCCCTACCACTACGAGTCGGAGGAGGAGTGGCTGCTCGTGCTGCAGGGCGAGGTCACGCTTCGCCATCCCGGCGGTGAGGACGTGCTCGTCGCGGGCGACGTGACGGCGTTCCCGGTCGGCCCGGCCGGTGCCCACAAGACCACCAACAACGGGACGGAGACCGTGCGGATGCTGATGTGGGCCACGAGCGACCCGATCGGCTACGCGGTCTACCCGGACTCGAACAAGATCTCGCACTGGAACGACTCGAGCGACGAGGCGGACAACCTCGTGCGCACCCACCGCGGCGAGAAGATCGGCTACTACGACGGGGAGATCTAGGACCGCCGCTCGGCGATCGAGATCATCTCCGGCACGCGGACGAGCTTCACGCGCGGGCGCCCCTGCGGCTCGCCGAGCCCCTGCTCGTGCGTGTCGATCGCCTGCCAGCCCTCCCAGGTCACCAGCCCGGGGATCCGCCGGCTCAGCCACCGGTGGCACTCCTCGGGATCGTCGACCCGCGGCTCGTTCAGCCTGCCCGCCTCGACGTCCTCGGCGATCCTGGCGACCGTGTCGGCCGCGTCCTTCTTGTTGGTGCCGATCACGCCGCTCGGACCGCGCTTGATCCAGCCGACCGCGTACTCGCCGGCCAAGGGCGCGCCCTCCTCGTCGGTCACGCGGCCGCCGTCGTTGCGGATCAGGCCGCGGCGCTCGTCGAACGGCACGCCCGGTAGCGGGTTGCCCCGGTAGCCGATCGAGCGCATCACGAGGCCGCACTCGATCACCTCCTCCTCGCCGGTCGGGACCGCACGCAGGCGGCCCGACTCGTCCGGCTCGATCCGGTTGCGCATCACGCGCAGCGCCGACACCGGGCCGTCGTCGTCGCCGATCACCTCCAGCGGCGAGCGCAGGAAGCGCAGCTCGATGCGGTGGCTCTTGCTGCCCGGCGGCCGCTGCGCGTACTCGCGCAGGATCTCCACATTGCGCCTGTTGGTCGGCTCGCCCTCGGACTCGAGCCAGGCTGCGCTGTGCGCGTCGAGCTCGACCTCCTCCGGATTGACGATCACGTCGGCGCGCGCCAGCTCGCCGAGCTCGCGCAGCTCCGGGTTGGTGAACGCAGCCTGGGCCGGCCCGCGCCGACCGAGCATGATCACGTGCTCGACCTGCGCCGCGGCGAGCCCGGCCACGGCGTGGTCGGCGGTGTCCGTCGGCCTCACCTCGTCGGGATCCAGCACGAGCATGCGCGCCACGTCGATCGCCACGTTGCCGTTGCCGATCACCACCGCGCGCGACGCGGTGAGATCGAACTCGTGGTCGGCGAAGTCCGGATGGCCGTTGTACCAGGCCACGAACTCGGTGGCCGCGTGCGATCCCGGCCGGTCCTCGCCGGGGATGCCCAGCTTGTTGTCGGCCGCCGTGCCCACCGCGTAGATCACCGCGTGGTAGCGCTCGAGCAGGTCCTCCCGCTGCACGTCGGACCCGAGCTCGACGCCGCCGAAGAAGCGGAAGCCGGGCTTGGCGGCGGTCTTCTCGTACACGCGCGTCACCGACTTGATCTTCGGATGGTCAGGCGCCACGCCCGCGCGCACCAGGCCGAAGGGCGTGGGCAGCACGTCGTAGAGGTCCACCTCGAAGCCCTGTCCGAGAAGCTGGTCGGCGCAGTAGAAGCCGGCCGGGCCAGCGCCAATCACGGCTCCACGAAGTCGATTTGGTGACGGCATGAGTGAGAGTAAAGACGGTCCGCGCGGCACCCCCTAGGTGACGCGGAAGACCTCGTACTCTACGACGGGCCCCGGGTGCAGGCGCCCCCGCGCCACGAAAACCGTCCGGTTCACCCACTCGTAGCGCGGATCTCCTGTCTCGAGGCGCGGGGCGGTGCGGAAGTAGTGCTCGTCCCACTCGCTCGAGCGCTCGCCGCGGTTCGCCGCGAGCGCGGCCTCCGTGTACTCGATCACGCCGTAGTACTGCACGTAGATGTCCGCGCCGTCCTCGGTGCGGATCTGCAGGCGCACGTCGAGCCGGCCGTGGCCGTCGGGTCCGACGAGCACCCAGTCGCCTCCGCCGCTGCCCACCTTGCCGTTGATCCGCTCGCCCTTCACCTCGCCGGACAGCACCTCGCGCACGCGGCGGTTCCCGTATGGGCCCTCGCCGATCGGCACCGACTCGTTCAGCGCGGCGGTGAACGTGAACTCGTGGACCAGCTCCATCGTCGCGCGAGTCTAGGGGGCGGCTCACCCGTTCGGGGTGACATCCGCGAGCCGCCGTGATGGGAGCCTCGCCCAATGACCTGGGCGCTCGCCTCGATCGCGCTCGGCGTGCTTCTGGTAGCGGCCGTCTCGCGGCTCCTCACAGGCACGCCGGTCACGCCGCCGATGGTGTTCGTGCTGTTCGGGATCCTCGTGGGCCCTAGGGTGCTCGACGGGCTCGATCCGGCCGCGAGTGGCGGCACGGTGCGCACGCTGGCGGAGGCGACTCTGACGGTCGTTCTCTTCTCGGACGCGTCGCGGATCAAGTTCTCGCATCTGCGCCGCGAGTACTCCGTGCCCGTGCGCCTGCTGGGAATCGGCCTGCCGTTGACGATCGCGCTCGGGGCGCTGCTGGCCGCCGCGATCTTCGGCGAGCTGTCGCCGGCAGAGGCGCTCGTGCTCGCGGTGGTCCTGGCGCCGACCGACGCCGCGCTCGGCCAGGCGGTGGTCACGGACCCGCGCCTCCCGTCGCGGATCTCTCAGGGGCTGAACGTGGAGAGCGGGCTCAACGACGGCATCTGCGTGCCGCTGCTCTACATCGCGCTTGCGGCCGCCGACGTGCACGCGAAGGCGACGACCAGCCACCACGCGATCAAGATCGTGGCGGAGCAGATCGGCTACGGGCTGCTGGCCGGCGTGATCGCCGGCGCTCTCGTGACCGTGATCGTTCAGCACGCCGGGCCGCGGCGGCTGATCACCGGCGCCTGGCTCCAGGTCATCCCGGTGGCCGGCGCCGCGCTGGCTTACGGCGTGGCCTCGGCGCTCGACGGCTCCGGGTTCATCGCGGCGTTCGTGGCGGGCGCGCTGTTCGGCGGCTTCGCGGGCCAGGAGGCCGACGAGGCGTCGCGGCTCGGCGTGGAGGTGGGTGACATGCTCGACGGCGTGACGTTCATCGTGTTCGGCGCCGTCCTGCTCGGGCCGGCGCTCGGGCACCTGACCTTGGAGGCCGTCGGCTACGCGCTGCTCAGCCTCACCGTCATCCGCTTCGTGCCGGTGGCGATCGCGATGATCGGCAGCCGCGCGCGCCCGCCCACGCTCGCCTTCCTCGGCTGGTTCGGCCCGCGCGGGCTGGCCTCGATCGTGTTCGCGATCATCGTGGTGGACGAGTACCACCTGCCGCACGCGGACACGATCACGCTGGTGATCTACATCACGGTCGGGCTGTCGGTGCTGCTCCACGGCCTCACGGCGGCGCCGTCGGCACGCGCGTACGCGCGCTGGTACGAGGGCGAGGCGCCCGCGATGGAGAGCGTCCCGAGCCCCGTGCACCGCCCGCGCGGCGCGCACGTTTCCTGAGATCATTCCCGCGCCCGTGCCGGACTTCGATCTGCTGGTCCTTGGGGACATCAATCCCGATCTCGTCCTGCGCGGCGACGTGGAGCCCGCGTTCGGCCAGGTGGAGAAGCTGGTGGACCACGCGGACCTGCTCATCGGCGGATCGGGGGCGATCGTGGCCTGCGGCGCGGCGCGGCTCGGGCTGCGGACCGCGATTGCGGGTGTGGTCGGGGACGACCTGTTCGGCCGCTTCATGCTGGACGCATTGGCGGCGCGCGGCGTGGACACCGGCGGGGTGGTGGTGGACCCCGCGCGGCGAACCGGCCTCACCGTGGTGCTGTCGAAGCCCGGTGGCGACCGGGCGATGCTCACGCACACGGGCGCGATCGCGAGCCTGACCGCGGACGCCGTCGACGTCTGTACGGCGCGCCACGTGCACGTGGCCTCGCTCTTCCTGCAGACCGCGCTCGAGCCCGGCCTGCCCGATCTGTTCCGCGCGGCGCGCGCGGCCGGCTCCACGACGTCGATCGACCCCAACTGGGACCCGTCGGAGCGCTGGGACGGCGGGCTGCGCGAGCTGTTGCCGCTCACCGACCTGTTCCTCCCGAACGCCGAGGAGGCGATGCGCATCGCGGGGCGCGCCGACCCGGCGGCGGCGGCCCGCGCGCTTGCCGCCGAGGGGCCGCTCGTGGCGGTGAAGCTCGGCGCCGAGGGCGCGCTTGCCGCGCGCGGCGACGAGCTGGTGACGGTGGCGGCGCCCGCCGGCGTCGAGCCGGTGGACACCACCGGAGCGGGCGACTCGTTCGACGCCGGCGTGCTCGCCGGCATGCTGAGCGCCTGGCCGCCCGAGCGCATGCTCGAGCTTGGCTGCGCCTGCGGCGCGCTGTCCACCCGCGCGGCCGGCGGCACCGCGGCGCAGCCCACGCTGGAGGAGGCGCTGGCGTGATCCTCTGCGTGGCGGGCAACCCTTCGATCGACAAGCTGTTCGAGATCGACCGCATCGAGCTCGGGTCGCTGCACCGGCCGTCCCACTTCGTGCAGGTGCCGGGCGGAAAGGGCCTGAACGTGGCGCGGGCAGCCTCGTCGCTCGGCGCGCCCGTGATGGTCACGGGAGTGCTGGCCGGCCACGCCGGCCGCTGGATCGACGACGAGCTGACCGCCGAGGGAGTGGGGCATCGCTTCGTGTGGGCGGAGAGCGGCGAGACGCGCTCGTCGCTGTCGGTGGCCGAGAGCGACCACGCCCATCTCACCGAGTTCTACGAGGCGGGCACTCCGCTGACGGGGGAGGACTGGGGTGCGCTCGAGACGACAGTCGGCGAGCTGCTGTCCCGCGCATCCTGGATCGCCATCTCGGGCTCGCTGCCGCCCGGCGCCCCGGCGGACGCCTACGCCCGCTTCACGGCGGCGGCCCGCGCCGCCGGTGTGCACGCGTCGGTGGACTCGCGCGGCCGGCACCTGGCGGAGGCGATCGAGGAGAAGCCCGACCTCGTGAAGATCAACGTGCACGAGGCGGAGGAGCTGCTGGGCCATGCGATCGAGGGTGTGCGGGGCGCGCACGCCGCGGCGCTCGAGATCCGCGAGCGCTGCGGCGGCGAGGGCCACGCCGCAGTGGTGACCATGGGCGCCGAGGGCGCCGTGCTGGTGGAGCCCGGCGGCACCGCCATGCACGGCCGGCTCTACGCGAAGGGCAGCTACCCGGTGGGCAGCGGCGACTCGTTCCTGGCGGGACTCCTGGCCGCGCTCGACACCCGCAAGAGGTGGGAGGGCGCATTGAGGCTGGCGCTCGGGGCCGCCACCGCCAACGCGGAGCAGCCGGGCGCCGGCCGGCTCGATCCGGGTCGTGCGATGGAGCTCGCGGGCCGCTCCGAGATCAGCGCGCTCAGCGAATAGCGCTTCCGCTGGCGGCGTCGAACACGTGCACGTCGGCCGGGTCGATCCCCAGCCGCAGCACGCTGCCCGCGCTCGGCCGCACGCGTGCGTCCACGCACGCCACCGCGGTGGTGGCCGCCGCCGTGCCGTGCAGCACCACCTCGTCGCCGAGCGGCTCCACCACGTCGATCCTGAAGTCGAGCACGGGCATCCCGTCGGAGGCGGGCCGCAGCGCCTGGGGCCGCAGCCCCACCATCACGTCGCCGTCGGGAACGCCCGGGCGCTCGAGCACGAAGTCCCCGGCGCTCACGCGACCGCCGCGGGCCACGCCGCTCAGGATGTTCATCGGCGGGCTGCCGATGAAGCCGGCCACGAACACGTTCGCCGGCCGGTCGTAGACCTCCTGAGGCGCGCCGAACTGCTGGAGCCGCCCATCGCGCATCACGGCGATGTGATCGCCGAGCGTCATCGCCTCCACCTGGTCGTGCGTCACGTAGATCGTGGTCACGGGCAGGTTCTGATGGAGCCGCTTCAGCTCGGTGCGCATCTCCGCCCGCAGCTTCGCGTCCAGGTTGGAGAGCGGCTCGTCCAGCAGGAACACCTCCGGGTCGCGCACCAGGGCTCGCCCCATAGCCACGCGCTGGCGCTGGCCGCCCGAGAGCTGGCCGGGCTTGCGCTTCAGCAGCTCGTCGAGACCGAGCAGCTCCGCGACCTCGGTCACGCGCTTCTGCACCTCGTCCTTCGGCGTGCGCCGCTGCCGCAGCCCATACGCGAGGTTCTTGTGGACCGTCATGTGCGGGTAGAGCGCGTAGTTCTGGAAGACCATCGCGATGTCGCGGTCGCGCGGCGACACCTCGTTCACCACGCGGTCGCCGATCCGGACCGTGCCGGACGTGGGCTTCTCGAGGCCCGCGATCATCCGCAGGGCGGTGGTCTTCCCGCAGCCGGACGGGCCCACGAGGATCATGAACTCGCCGTCCGCGATCTCGAGCGAGAGACGGTCGACCGCGGCCTTGCCGGGCTCGTACTCCTTCGTCACCTCCTGGAGCATCACGCTCGCGCTCATTGCTTCATCCCGCTGAACGCCAGCGACTGCACGAACCAGCGCTGCGCGAAGAGGAACACGATGAGCATCGGCAGCTGGCTCATCACGGTGGCCGCCATCAGCAGGTTCCAGTGCTGGGCGTGCGCGCCCTGGAACATCGACAGCCCGAGCTGGAGCGGGGCGTGCGTGTCCGAGTTGATGATGATCAGCGGCCAGAGGAAGTCGTTCCACGACCACATGAACTGGATGATCCCGAGGGTCGCGAGCGCGGGCAGCGACAGCGGCAGCACGATCTTGAACAGGATCCCCAGCCGCGAGGTGCCGTCGATCCGCGCCGCCTCCTCGAGCTCGATCGGCAGCGTTCTGAAGAACTGGCGCAGGAGGAAGATCCCGAACGCGTTGCAGAGGTTGGGCACGATCAGGCCGCCCACGCTGTCGACCATTCCCAGGTGCTTGACGATCAGGAAGGTCGGGATGATCAGCACCTGGAACGGCACCATCAACGTGGCCAGGAAGACCACGAAGAGGATGTTCGACCCCCTGAACCGCATCCGCGCGAACGCGTAGGCGGCCAGGCTGTAGAAGAGCAGGTTGCCGGCCACCGTGGTGAGCGAGTAGAGCAGGCTGTTCAGGAAGAAGTGCGCGAACGGCACCGCGTTGAAGGCGGTCTTGTAGTTCTCGAACTGGAACGACTTCGGGAACAGGAGCGGCGGAAACGCGTGCGACTGGGCGTCGGTCTCGAGCGAGACCGCCACCATCCAGACGAGCGGCAGCAGCATCACCGCCGCGATCGGCATCAGCGCCAGGTGCCAGGGGCTGAACGGAAGCCGCCGGCGGCGCGGCTCCTCCGGCGGCGGGTCCAGCCGGAACTGCTGCGGCGGGACGCCGAGTAGCGGCTCGGTGGTCATGAGCTGTAGTGCACGCGGCGGTTGCCGACCCAGAGCTGGATCACGGTCACGATCAGGATCGCGACGAAGAGGACGTAGGCGATCGCGGCGCCGTAGCCGCCGTTGAAGAACTGGAACGCCTGCTGGTAGAGGTAGTAGACGATCACGGTGGTCGAGCTGAGCGGCCCGCCGCGCGTGGTCACGTAGATCTCGTCG
>DATNBJ010000024.1:0-8790 GCA_035572055.1 Thermoleophilaceae bacterium
ACGATCTGGAAGTGGGTGCCGTTCACGAGCCGCGCCACGAAGATCTGGAAGGTCTTGTGGACCTGCTCGGACCAGACGACCCAGGGCACGGTGGCCACGCCCGCGGTCATCGTGCCGGCGGCCACAGCGGGATCCTCCGCGTCCGCGGTCGCCCTCTTGTTCAGCGTGCAGAGGTTCTCGTTGGCCTTCGATGCCAGGCACGGCCCGGCGCCGGTTGCCGACGTGTCGAGCGGCTGAGGCGCGCCCGTGCCCTTGCCCACGGCAGCCCAGTGGAAGCCGCCGTCGACGACGCCCGACACAGCGCCGGTGTTCACGGCCTTGGCGGCGAACACGCGCTCGTTCTTCACCCCGAACGCACCGCCGCCGTTCAACTCGTACCAGACGACCCAGGGCACGGTGTCGGACGGCCCGGTGAAGGTGATGTCCGGCTCGATGCCCTCACGCCCCGGGTCGACGTTCAGGGACGGCAGCGTCGGCGCCCCGATGGGCGCCCGCTCGACCCCCACCTGCTGCCAGCAGAAGCCTCCGACCGGCGCGCCGCCGGTGGGCTTGGTGCCGGGCGGGCAGACCGTGGCCCCGGGTCCGATCGGCTTCACGACGAAGATCTGGTCCTTGGTCGGCCCCTGCTCCTGCCACACGACCCACGGACCGGGGTTGTTCCCTGCCACGGCCGCGCCGCCGAACACCGACGGGTTCTCGGCGTCCTTGGTCACGTCGATGTTGAGCGAGGGCGGCCCGCCTGTGCCCGGCCGCCCCTGCCCGGCGAACACCCACTTGCCGGTGGTCTGATCGAAGCGGCTGGCGAAGATCTCCTTGTGGCCGAACGGGGCGGTGTTGTCCTCGTACCAGGTGGTCCAGGGCACGGTGCGCCCGGCGCCGGCGAAGTCGATCGAGGGCGCCTCCGCCTCCTTGGTCTGGTCGAAGTTGAGCGAGCCGCGGAACGTGGGGCTCGCGCTGGACGCGCCGTTGACGGTTCCCACGCCCTGCGTGACCCAGGCCCCGTTCTTGAACGCACGCACGAACACCTGCTGCTCGCCGCTCGTCGAGTGCTCGAAGATCGTCCAGGGGACAGCCGGCGCGCCCGCGGCCAGCGACCCGCCCACGGCGTCGAGGGCCCCGGCGTCCTTGGCGGGATCGATCCCCGACGCGGGATCGTTGTCCACACGCGAGCCGCTCGAGGGGAGGTTCACGAAGGCGCGTACGCTGGCTGCGGCAACGAGGAGCGCAACGACCGCGCCCACTGCGATCAGTGCCTTCCGCCTGCCGCTCCGATTCGTCCTGCGCGAGTCCTGGGCCACCGTGCTCCCCTCTCGGTTTGCTTTGCGGTGGTAGTCAAGAGCGCGGCCGGAGTACGCGTCAATACGCGATTGTGCGTACGGGCGCTAGGCCGCAGCGCGCCGCAGCACCGGCCAGGCCAGTGCCGCAACGCCGAAAACGGCGATCCCCGACACCACCAGCGCGGTCCGCGGCGACGTGACGTCCACGAACACGCTGCCCGCCGTGTAGGCGATCGTGTTGCCCAGGAAGATCGCGGTGGCGATCGCGCCGAACGCCCGGCCGAGCAGTGGCTCGGGCACGTGGCGCTGGATCAGCGTGTCCTCGCCCACGAGGCCGATGCCGTTGCCGATCCCGCCGAGAAGCTGGAACACGAGCACGAGACCGACGGCCGGCGAGAGTCCCACGAGCAGGTTGCCGGCCCCCGTGAAGACCATGCCCACGGCCACGACGGCCGCCGGCCGCGCGGTCGACCAGCCGCGCACCAGCCCCACCGCGCCGACGATCATCCCGATGCCGAACGCCGACATCGCCGCGCCGTACTCGAAGGAGGTGCCGCCGAGCACGTCCTTGACGAGGAAGACGACCGCGACGTTGTCGAACGAGGCGAACAGGACGAACGCGAACATGCTGCCGCCGAGCGTGCGCAGCAGCCGGTCGCGCCACACGTAGGCGAGACCCTCCCGCGTCTCGGCGAGCAGCGAGCTCTCCCCCACACCGTCGCCCGCCGGCGGGATCGGCGGCAGGCGCAGCATGAGCAGCGCGGAGGCGAGGAACGTGGCCGCGTCCACCGCGATTGCGGTCTGCGACCCGCTCACGGCCACGAGCAGCCCGCCCAGCGCCGGCCCGAGCGCCACCTGCAGGTTGAAGACCGTGTTGATGAGCGCGTTGGCCGACATCAGCTCGTCGCGTTCCACCAGCGCCGGAATCGAGCTCTTGCTGGCCGCCGAGAACGTGCGCGAGAGCACCGTGGCGACGCTCACGAGCGCGAGCAGACCGGCGTAGGGCGGCAGCAGCAGTGCGATCAGCCCATAGACGAGAGCCTGTCCCAGCTCGCACACGATCATCGCCCGGCGGCGATCGACGCGATCCGCCACGGCGCCCAGCAGCGGCGCCCCGAACGCGGGAACGACTTCGGCCAGGAGCAGCCCGCCCACGGCGGTGGCCGGATGGCCCTCCGACACGAGCAGCACGAGGGCGACGGTCGCGATCCCGTCGCCCACGTACGACACGAGGCGCGCCGTCCACAGGGAACGGAACGCCGCATTGCGGCCGAGGAGCCCCCAGCGCCCGCCCGCGGGCGGGGTGCTCACCTCGGCGCCCAGATCAGACGGCCGCTGCGGCCAGCTGCGGATACAGCGGATAGCGCTCGGCGAGCGCCCGCGTCCGCTCGCTGAGCTCGGCGCGCTGGGCGTCGCCCCACTGGGATGCGGTCAGCGCCTCGCCGATCACCTTCCCGACCTCGTGGAAGTCGTCGAGCTGGAACCCGCGCGTGGCCAGCGCCGGCGTGCCGATCCGCACTCCCGACGAGACCGTCGGCGGCCGCGGGTCGAACGGCACCGAGTTGCGGTTCACCGTGATCCCCACCTCGTGCAGACGGTCCTCGGCCTGCTTGCCGTCGAGCTCCGAGTCGCGCAGGTCGGCCAGCACCAGGTGCACGTCGGTGCCGCCGGTGAGGATGTCCACGCCCGCCGACAGCATCTCCTCGGCGAGCGCCGCCGCGCCCGCTCGGGTACGCCGCTGGCGCTCGCGGAACACCTCGGTCTGCGCGATCTTCAGCGCCACCGCCTTGCCCGCGATGATGTGCATCAGCGGGCCGCCCTGCTGCCCCGGGAACACCGCGGAGTCGATCTTCTTCGCGTACTCCTCCTTGCAGAGGATCATGCCGCCGCGCGCACCGCCGATCGTCTTGTGGATCGTGGTGGTGACCACGTCCGCATGCGGCACCGGGTTCGGGTGCTCGTCGGCAGCGACGAGCCCGGCGAAGTGCGCCATGTCGACCATGAGCAGCGCGCCCACCGAGTCGGCGATCTCGCGGAAGCGCGCGAAGTCGAGCTGCCGCGGATAGGCGGACCAGCCGGCGAGGATCAGCTTCGGCCTGTGTTCCTCGGCGAGGCGGGCGACCTCGTCCATGTCCACCCGGTGGTCCTCCTGGCGGACGCCGTAGGCGATCGGCTCGTACAGCCTGCCTGACACGTTGATCTTCATCCCGTGCGAGAGATGGCCGCCCTGGTCGAGCTTCATGCCGAGGAACTTGTCGCCCGGCTCGAGCAGCGCGTGGTACACGGCGGTGTTGGCCTGCGCGCCCGCGTGGGGCTGCACGTTTGCGTGGTCGGCGCCGAAGATCGCCTTCGCGCGGTCGATCGCGAGCTGCTCCGCCACGTCCACGTACTCGCAGCCGCCGTAGTAGCGCCGGCCCGGATAGCCCTCGGCGTACTTGTTGGTGAGCACCGATCCCTGGCAGTCGAGCACCGCCTGCGGGACGAAGTTCTCGGAGGCGATCATCTCGAGCGTGGTCTCCTGGCGACGCAGCTCGTTCTCGAGCACCTCGGCGATCTCGGGATCAACTTCCGAAACCGGCTTGGTGAAGTAGTCGGGACTCAGGTCCGTCACGGCGTGCTGGCTCCTCTGTTCGGCGGCAGGCTTCCTGAAGGTACCAGCGGTCCCGGCATGTCCGCCAAACTGTGGGAGATGGGATTGCGCAACTTGGTCACTGGTTGGGGATCCACCCCGCAGGAGCGGGCACTCCGGCTGCCCTGCGACGAGCTCGTGCCCGGCGCGCGCCTCGTCCTCCACCGCGCCGTGGACGTCGACGCGCCGCCCGAGGTCGTGTTCCGCTGGCTCTGCCAGATGCGAGTGGCTCCCTACAGCTACGACCTGATCGACAACCTCGGCCGGCGCAGTCCGCAGGAGCTCACGCCCGGGCTCGAGCGGCTCGAGCTCGGCCAGCGCTTCTTGATCTTCCGGCTCGTCGCGTTCGAGCCCGGCAGGCACATCACGCTCGGCCACCGCGGCCCGCTGTTCGGCGAGCTCGGGATCACCTACTGGATCGAGCCGGGGAGCCGCCTCCTGATGCGGCTGGCCTGCAACCCGCCGCGCCTGCCGCTCGCGGGCCAGGTACTTGCACTCGGCGACCTGGTGATGGCTCGCCGCCAGCTCCTCAACTTCAAGCGGCTAGCCGAGGCTTCGTAGCGCCTCCGGATCGAGCGCGCCCTCGCGCAGCACCGAGTACACGCCGCCCGACTCGTAGTCAGTCAGATCCACGACCGTCGAGGGCGTGCCCGGCAGCTCGCCGCCGTCGATCTCCAGGTCGACCCGGGCACGGATCCCCGGGTCCACGTCCGCCAGCCGCCGCACGTCCGCGCCGCCGCTCGGATTCGCGCTCGACTGGAGCACCGGCGTGCGCACCTCGGCGAGCGCCGGCACGTCGGGCACCCGCAGGCCGAGGCGCTCCGGCGCGGGCCCGCAGGCGAGCGGGAAGCGGCGCTCGGGGTTCGGCAGGATCAGCGTCACCGGGCCGGGCAGCAGCCGTTCGAGCGCCTCGCGCGTGCGCGGCCCCAGCTCGGGCAGCGCGCCGAGCGCATCGTCGAGGCGGAAGAACATCACCGCCGCCGGCCGGTCCTGCGGCCGCCCCTTGATCTCGTAGAGCCGCCGCACTCCCTCGGCGGACTCGGCGTTGGTCGCCAGGCCGTAGACGGTGTCCGCCGGGAACAGCGCCACACCGCCGCGGGCGACGCACTCCTCGAACTCGTTCACCGCGCGGTTCCGACCGTCACACGCTCGCGGTCCGCGAGGTCGCGCAGGGTCTCGGCGTCGTCGAGGAGATCCCGCACCGCAGCCGCCTGGTCCGGCGCGTGCTCCAGGGCGAGCCGCAGACCCGCGGGCGCCTGCGCGACCAGCGCGCGAATCGCGTCGAGACCATCCGAGCCAGACACCAGCGCCTCGCGCGGCTCGTAGCGCGTGATCTCCGGCTGGAGCCCCCGCCACTCGTCCTCGCGCACGTACGGCAGATTGGCGAGCACGAGGTCGTAGTCGCCCGGCGGCAGGCCGGGCACGAGCTCAACCGGGACGTCGAGCCCAAGCGCCGACGCGTTCGCGCGTGCGACCTCGACGGCATCCGCAGACGCATCCGAGGCGCTCACCGCCAGGTCCGGCCGCTCCTGCTTCAGGGCGAGCGCGACCGCACCAGCGCCCGTGCCCACGTCGTGCACCCGCGCGCCCGAGGGCAGCTCCAGCGCGACCTCCACGAGCCGCTCTGTCTCGGGCCGCGGGATCAGCACCCGGCGATCCACGGCCAGGTCGATGTGCCGAAACCCCTTCGACCCGAGGATGTAGGCCACCGGCTCGCGAGCCACGCGCCGCCGGACCAGCTCCATCGCGCGCCGGGCAGCGGCCGGGGGAACACCGTCGGCGGTGATCAGCGCCGCCCGCGACACTCCCATCGCATCGGCGAGCAGCAGCTCCGCATCGAGCCGAGGCGTGTCGCACCCCGCCGCGCGTAGCGAATCCTCCGCCGCGGCGAGCGCGTCGCGCACGCTCGACACCGACGCCGCGGAGGACATCAGCCCGAGACGAGCGAACCGCTTTCGAGCCCCCGCCGCTTCTCGTCGGCCTCGAGCGCCGCGGTGAAGTCGTCGAGCTCGCCGGCCAGGATCGCGGGGATGTTGTTCTTGGTCAGGCCGACCCGGTGGTCGGTCACGCGGTCCTGCGGGAAGTTGTACGTGCGGATCTTCTCGGCGCGCTCGCCGGTGCCCACCTGCGAGCGCCGCTCTGCCGACAGCTCCGCCTGCTGCCGCGCCAGCTCCTGCTCATACAGCCGCGCGCGCAGCACGCGCATCGCCTTCTCCCGGTTCTGGAGCTGCGACTTCTCGTCCTGCATCGACACCACCAGCCCGGTGGGCTTGTGCGTGATCCGAACCGCGGAGTCGGTGGTGTTCACCGACTGGCCGCCGGGGCCGGACGAGCGGTACACGTCCACCTGGAGGTCGTTCGGGTTGATATGCACGTCGACCTCCTCTGCCTCCGGCAGCACGGCCACGGTGGCGGTGGAGGTGTGGATGCGCCCCTGCGACTCCGTCTCCGGCACGCGCTGCACCCGGTGCGTGCCGCCCTCGTGCTTGAACACGCTGTAGGCGCCGTTCCCGCGGATCTCGAAGGTGTACGAGCCGTCTGCCACCGACAGCGGCTCGGTCTTGAACCCGCGCCGCTCCGCGTAGCGGCCCAGCATCCGGTAGAGGTCGCCGGCGAACAGCCCGGCCTCCTCCCCGCCGGTGCCCGCACGGATCTCGACGATCACGTTCTTCTCGTCGTTCGGGTCGCGCTCGACCATCGCCAGGCGGATCTCCTCGTCGAGCTCGGTGAGCCTCGCCTCGGAGGTCTCGAGCAGCTCGCGCAGCTCCGGATCGTCGCCGTCCTCCGACAGCAGCTCGCGCGCGCCCGCGGCGTCATCCGCGGCCTGGCGCCACTCCCGCGCGAGTCCATGGGCAGGCTCGAGCTGCCGGTAGGCGCGGCCCACCTCGGCGTAGCGGTCGCGGTCCGAGATCACCTCGGGGTCCGCCATCTGCTCCGAGAGCTCGTTGAAGCGGCTCTCGATCTGCTCGACCAGCTTCTCGATCATCGAGAAGAGAGGTTAGGCCACGACCTCCATGCCAACCCGGTCCTCGTCAGACGCCTCCTCCGGGTTCTCCACGGCGAGGACGGCCTCGAGGGCGGCAATCGCGACGGCGAGCTGGGAGAGGTCGGGCGGGCGGGTGGTGAGCTTTTGGAGCTGCATGCCGGGCCACATCAGGATCTGGGCCCAGCGCTTCGAGCGGTGCTTGCCGAAGATCTTGATGATCTCGAAGGCGATGCCGGCCACGATCGGGATGCCGATGATCCGCGAGCTGAAGAGGATGTACCAGGCCGGCTTGCCGAGCGGCGCGAACACGAACAGCGCCACGATCATCACGATCAGCAGGAAGCTCGTGCCGCAGCGCGGGTGGAGGCGCGAGAAGCGCTGGGCGTTCTCGGGCGTCAGCGGCAGGGCCGCCTCGTAGCAGGAGATCGTCTTGTGCTCGGCCCCGTGGTACTCGAACACGCGCTGCAGATCCTTGATCCGCGAGATGCCCCACAGGTAGCCGATGAAGATCGTGATCCGGATCGCCTTCTCGATCAGCACGAACTCGATGCCGCTCGGGATCGAGCTCTTGAAGATGCTGGTGATGCCCACCGGGAGCAGGAAGAAGATGCCGATGGCAAGGGCAAGCGAGAACGCGACCGTGCCCGCCCAGGCTCCCCCCGAGATCTGCTCGTCCTCCTCCTCGAGCTGGGCGTTGGTGGAGATCCCGAGCGCCTGAAGGCCGATCTTCAGCGACTCGACGAGCGCGACCACTCCGCGCACGAGCGGCAGCCGGTAGAAGCGATGGCGCTTGAGCACCGAGACGAACGGCTCCGAGGTGACCGCGATCTCCCCGTCCGGCTTGCGCACGGCCACCGCCCAGGTGGACACGCCGCGCATCATCACGCCCTCGAGCACCGCCTGGCCGCCGACGGGCGCGTCGCGTACCGCGCGCAGCGGCTGCTGCTCTTCAGGCGCGGGCTGCGCGCTCAGGGCCGGCTGGCTCATGCACCCATGCTATCGGCGACTTTTGCCCGGTCTGTGAGCCCTACGCGGGACAGGCGGTGACGAGCACGTTGTCGGTCTCGTCGGTCTCGTTGATCTTCCCGCGCGGATCCACGGCCGCCCGGATGAAGCGCGAGCAGGCCGGGCCGGTCACGTTCACGGTGCCCGTCCTGCCGGCGGCGATCGCCGGAATCTGCCCGGTTGCGGCGGTTCCGCCGTCCACCTTCAGCGCCACGTCGACCGCCCCGGCGTCCCCCGTGCCGTCGTTGAAGACGCTGATCGCGTAGCTGGAGGTGCCCGGCGCGATGCCCGGCTTGGCTGTGACCGAGGAGACCTCCAGGTTGGGCAGCGGCGCCGGCTGGTGGCAGGCGCCGGAGCGCACGGTCTTGGTCTTGATGACCTTGCCGTCGGCGCCGTACCAGCGGAACAGCAGGCGCATGCGGTAGGTGCCGCCGTCGCGCAGTGCCGTGACGCGCTGTGTGTAGATGAAGTTCGTCGCGCCCTTCTTGGAGCGCCGCCAGGGGCGCAGGCTGCCGAGCGCCACGGGCTGGAAGCTCGGCGTTCCCAGCTTCTCGAGCAGCGAGAAGTGCATCGCCATGCGAACGGTGCCGTTCACCGCCTGCATCTGCCCGACGAAGGTGGCGAAGCGCTCGCCAACGTCGTCCGACGGATGGCAGGCGGCGACGATCGCCGCCGCCACCGGCGTGGTGCTCGAAGTGCGTGCCGACGCCCCCGTACCAGCGAAAGCCAGGAGCGCCAGCGCGGTGGTTATGCCCGCAATCCGGCGCATGGCTTAGAGAAAACAGCCCTGCAGGGCGTTAGTTTCGGCGCCCTCAGCCGCGGCGCTGCTGCTTCGCCGCACGGCGGCGGAAACGCTCCACACGGCCACCGGTGTCCACGAGCTTCTGACGGCC
>DATNBJ010000025.1:0-12667 GCA_035572055.1 Thermoleophilaceae bacterium
TACGTGAGAGCAAACACTCAAGCTTGACTTGAATGTAGGGCTATACTCGCGTCTCGCGGCTTTCGACCCAGGGGACTCAAGCATGGAGACGTTTCCCGATCTCGGGGCGCTGTCGGATCAGGAACTCAAGGATCTGATCCAGCAGCTGACAGAGGAAGAGACGGAGCTCTCGTACCGTCGGCGCATCCTCCACGGCAAGATCGACATCTTGCGGGCGGAGCTGGTCAACCGGCTTCGCAAGAAGCACGAGGTCGGGGAACCGGTGATCACCGGGGCCGATGTCCAGCAGCTGACCGACATCCTCGCCGGCAAGGGCATGCCGGGCGAGGGAGCAGTCGACGAGAACGACACACAGGACTAGACAGGGGCAGCGCTTAGATGCACTGCCCCGAGTGCGGGTTTGTCAACGCCGAAGGCGCCAACTACTGCCAGAAGTGCGGTGCGTTCCTCGGCGACGTGAGTACTGAGGGCGGCACGACCGAGACGTACCAGGTCGACGAGACCGGGGAGCTGAAACCTGTGGACCTGGAGCCCGTGGTGGCTGACGGCGCAGCGCTGGTGATCAGATCGGGCGGCGGACGCTCCGGCGAGAGCTTCACGATCGCGGGCGAGCGGATGACGATTGGCCGTAGCCCCGAAGCTGAGGTATTCCTTGACGATGTCACGGTCTCGCGCAATCACGCGCTGCTGGTGAAGCGGCGTGACGGCCTCTACATCGACGACCTCGGCTCGTTGAACGGCACGTACGTGAACCGGCGCCGAATCGAGTCCCACAAGCTGCTCGACGGTGACGAGCTCCAGATCGGCAAGTACAAGCTCACCTACCTCGAGAAATGAATCCGGACATCGACGTTCAGAGCACACCTCGCCGGCCCGGCACCGGTGGCGACAGGCCCACTCCCGAGGAGAGCGTGGAGTCGCTGCGCGAGCAGGCGCGGAACGCCGGTCCCGTGGGCAAGTCGCTCACGATCGGCGCGGTCTGCAAGCAGCTCGAGCGCGAGTTCCCGGACATCTCGATCTCGAAGATCCGCTATCTCGAGGACCAGAAACTGCTGTCGCCAAGGCGCACGCAGGGCGGCTACCGGCTCTACACGCCGGCCGACGTCGCCCGGCTGCGCACGATCCTTCGCCTCCAGCGAGACGAGTTCCTGCCGTTGCGTGTAATCCGGCAGGAGCTCGCGGCGGGACGCGCAGAGACGGACGCCGCTCCGCGTGGGCGTGCGCCGGATCCGCGCTCTCTTCGCCGTGCCTCGGTGGCCGTGAAGAGCGCCGGCGCCGTCTACACGCTGAACGACGTGCTCGAGGAGACGGGCGCCGAGCAGGCGCTCGTGCGCGAGCTCGAGGAGTTCGGGGTGATCAAGGGCGAGCAGCGGGAGGGTGAGGTCTGGTACGACGACACCGAGCGCGAGATCGTGCGCTACGCGCTCGAGCTGTCTCGCTTCGGCGTCGGTGGCCGCAACCTGCGCGTGTTCCGCACCTCCGCCGACCGCGAGGCCTCGCTGCTCGAGCAGATCCTCTCGCCGTCGCTGCGCTCCCGTAACCCGGAGCGGCGCAAGGAGGCCGTCGAGGCGCTGGAGAATCTCGCGGCCACCGCGTCCCACCTGAAATACCTACTGCTCGTCCGGGACCTGCGCCGAATCGCTCCGTGAGGCTGCAAACCTGCGCTTTCCGGCGTCCTCGCCCCTCGCCTTGCTAGCGCAAGGCTTCGGGCCTGCGTCCTTGGAGAGCTTGGTTTTCGCATCACGCCCGTTGTGATGGACCTCCGCGACTACATCGCCGACATCCCCGACTTTCCGCGCGAGGGGATCGTCTTCAAGGACATCACGCCGCTGTTCCTGCATCCGGAGGCGCTGCAGGAGGCGGTGCACCGGCTGCGCGACTACGCGGAGCCGCTGAACGTCGACCTGGTGGTATCGGCCGAGGCGCGCGGGTTCATGCTCGGCGGAGCGGTGGCGGCGAAGATCGGCGCCGGCTTCATCCCGGCACGCAAGCCGGGCAAGCTGCCGCGCGAGACGAACTCGGTGGAGTACGTGCTCGAGTACGGGGTGGACGCGTTGGAGGTGCACAAGGACGCGCTCGCGGGCGGGGCCCGCGTGCTGGTGCACGACGACCTGCTGGCGACGGGCGGCACCGCGAAGGCGCTCTGCGAGCTCGTGGAGCAGGCGGGCGCCGTGGTGGCGGGCTGCGCGTTCATCATCGAGCTGGCGTTCCTCAAGGGGCGCGAGCGTCTCACGCCGCACGACGTGCACAGCCTGATCGTTTACGAGGACGAGTAGCGTGCCCACCGTGACGCGGGCCCGCACCATCCAGGCGAGCGGCGAGGATGTGTGGGCGCTGGTCTCGGACCCGTCGCACCTGCCGCGCTGGTGGCCCGACGTGGTGCGCGTCGAGGAGGCCACGCCCGAGGCCTGGACCCAGGTCCTCGGCACGGGCTCGGGCAAGACGCTGCGGGCCGACTTCACGCGCGTGGAGGCCGAGCCCGGCCGGCATCTGGTGTGGCGCCAGGAGCTCGCGGAGTCGCCGTTCGAGCGGATCCTGTCGGAAGCCACGACCGAGGTGGACCTGGAGGCGGCGGACCAGGGCACTCGCGTATCCCTGCGCACGCGCCAGAAGCCGCGCGGGCTCGCCCGGTTGGGCGGCTTCATGTTCCGGCGCGCGGCGCGGCGCAAGCTCGACCAGGCGCTCGACGGGCTGGAGCGGGTGCTCGGGCCATGAAGTGGTGGGGATGGGGCGACGAGGGCTCTGAGCAGCCCTCGCTGCCGTCCCAGGCCGCCGCGATGCTCCACGACGAGCTGGGGCTCGCCGACCGCTACCTGCCGCCCGTGCCGATCGAGCAGGTGCGGCTGCCGGAGCCGGCGCCCATTCCCGCTCTGGGGGGAGCCGTCGGGGAGGAATACGTTCGGCAGGACCGGCTCGCACGGGTGCGCCACGCCGCGGGACGAAGCTACCCGGACCTCTTCCGGCTGCGGAGCGGCGACGCCTCCGGGGCGCCCGACGCGGTGGTGTGCCCGGGCACGGAGGCCGAGGTGGCCGAGGTTCTCGCGGCCTGCGACAGCGCCGGCGCCGCGGTGGTCCCGTTCGGCGGCGGCACGAGTGTGGTGGGCGGCGTCGAGCCCCTACGAGGCGGGTTCCAGGCGGTTGTGACCTTGGATCTGCGCCGAATGGACCGCCTGATCGACGCCGACCGCACCTCGCTGACCGCCACCTTCGAGCCCGGCGTCCTGGGCCCGCGTGCGGAGACGCTGCTCGCCAGCCGCGGGCTCACGCTCGGCCACTTCCCCCAGTCGTACGAGTTCGCCACGATCGGCGGCTACGTGGCCACCCGCTCGGCCGGGCAGGCGTCGACCGGCTACGGGCGCATCGACGAGCTCGTGCTGGGCCTGCGCTGCGTCGCGCCGGCCGGCGTGGTGGAGACGAAGCCGCTGCCCGCCTCGGCGGCGGGCCCGTCGCTCCGAGAGCTGCTCGTGGGGTCCGAGGGCACGCTCGGGGTGATCACCGAGGCCACGCTGTCGGTGCGCCCGCTGCCGGAGGAGCGCCGCTACGAGGGCTGGTCGTTCCGTTCCTTCCGCGAGGGCGTGGAGGCGTTCAGGCGCATGGAGCAGGCCGAGGCGTCGCCGGACGTCGCCCGCCTCTCCGACGAGGAGGAGACGCGCCTGACGATGGCGCTCGCCTCGAGCGGCTCGGCGGCGGAGCGCGCCGGCAAGGCCTACCTCCGCGTTCGCGGGCACGAGGGCGGCTGCATCGCGATCGTCGGCTTCGAGGGCGACTCGGGCGAGATCTCGCGGCGCCGCTCGCGGGCGCGGGGCCTGCTGAAGGCGGGCGGCGGGCTCCAGCTGGGCGAGCGGCCGGGTCGCGCCTGGCTGCGCGGCCGCTTCGCGGGTCCCTACCTGCGCGACACGCTGCTCGACCGCGGCGTGTTCGTCGAGACCCTCGAGACGGCCACCACCTGGTCGCACCTCGACGAGCTCTACCGCGCCGTGGGCGGCGCGCTGCGCGACTCGCTCGCGGCCCGCGGCACGCCGCCCATCGTGATGTGCCACGTGTCGCACCTCTACCCGTCCGGCGCGTCTCTCTACTTCACGTTCCTCGCGCGCCAGGAGGAGGGTGCCGAGCTGGAGCAGTGGCAGGCGGCGAAGTCAGCCGCGAGCGACGCGATCGTGGCCCACCACGGGACGATCACCCATCACCACGCCGTCGGCCGCGACCACACGCCCTGGATGGCCGCCGAGGTGGGCGAGCTCGGGCTGGAGCTGCTGCGCGCCGCCAAGGGGCGGCTCGATCCCCGGGGGATCATGAACCCGGGGAAGCTGCTGCCGCCGGCCGGTTAGGGCCCGGTCGCGCCGGTGGCGCCCGTCGCGCCCGTCTGCGCGTTCGCGGGAACCGCGACCAGGTCGCCGCGCAGCACGATGTTGCTCGGCTTCTTGGGGTTCGTGCCCACCTTCTCCCGCGAGACCACCACGGACTTGAAGTCCTTGAAGTTCTGCGGCAGCGGGCCACGGCCCTGGAGGCCGCCGTTCTTGTCCGTGAACTGGGCGCCCAGCGGGGCCGCGTCGGTCGCGGAGTTGTAGAGCCAGACCTCGTAGGCGTTCTTCTGGCCGGTGGGGGTCAGCGCCTCGGCCTGCACCACGAGCTGCGGGCTCTCGCCGGCCTGCTGGATGACCAGCGCCACGCCGTCGCCCTTCTCGCCGCCGACCTTCTTCAGCACGCCCTCGTAGAGGATGCGCGTGGCGCCGCCCGTGGTGCCCTTGGCCGCGGTGCTCGCGTTCGACTTCTTGTCGCTGTCGTTGCTGAACGCGCCGGTGATCAGCAGGACCGCGATGGCGATCACCACGGCGCCGGCCACGCCGCCGATGATCAGGCGCCGGCGGCGCACGAACGACTGCGCGGCGGGGGAGAGGCCGCCCGAAGGACGGCTCGGAGGCGGCGCAGCGGCCGCGGCAGGCGCTGCCGCCGGAGCGGCCTGCGGCTCGGGCTCGGGGGCGCTGACGGGCTCCTGCGCGGGCAGCGGCTCCGGCTCGGCGCCGTCCGAGTCGGGGATCGCCGGCATGCTGCCGTTCGGGTAGAGGTGGCTGAGCGAGTCGAGCAGTGAGAAGGCCCAGGCCCGCGCCGGCTCGGAGCGCTTCAGGTGTCCCCGGGTGGCTGTGGCCTCGGGTCCGGTCTGCTGGCCGAGCAGGTAGTCGGCCACCTGCCCGCGCCAGTCCGGGTCCACGCGCCTGGCGGTGGCGGGCGCGAGGTCGCCGAGGGCGTCGCGCGCCAGCTCGCGCACGCGAGCCGGGGTCATTCCGAGCATCGTGGACAGCTCCGCGTAGGTCTGTCCGCGGCCCACGACCAGCTCGAGAATTGCCCGCTGATCCGCAGGAAGTTGGTCAAACGTGGCCATGCAGGGGCCGAAGGGTAACCTGCCGCGCGTGTCCGAGACGCTGCATACCACCCTGGGCATCGAGTTCCTGGAACACGGCGACGGCTGGGTGAAGGGAAGCGTGCCGGTCACCGGCAGGGTGCAACAGGAGCTGGGGCTCGTGCACGGCGGCGTGTACGCGGCGCTGGCCGAGGGCCTCTGCTCCGTCGGCACCTGGCTGGCCGTTCAGGAGCGCGGGATGATCGCCACGGGGCAGCAGAACGACACGAGCTTCCTGCGGCCGATCACGGAAGGCACCGTGCACACGGAGTGCAACGCGATCCACAAGGGACGCACCACCTGGGTCTGGGACGCGAAGCACACCGACGACAACGGTCGCCTGTGCGCGATCTCGCGTGTGACGATCGCGGTCCGCGAGCCGCGCGGCCCGGTGCCTAGCGCTCCCGGAATCGGTTCGTGATCGGCAGCCGCCGGTCGCGCCCGAACGCCTTCGTGGACACGCGGACGCCGGGCGGCGCCTGACGGCGCTTGTACTCGGCGAGATCCACCAGGCGGATCACCCTTTCCACGTCCTGGCGCGGCAGGCCCTGGCGCACCAGCTCGTCGGTGTCGAGGTCCTGCTCCACGTAGCCCGCGAGGATCGCGTCGAGCAGGTCGTAGGGCGGCAGCGAGTCCTCGTCGCGCTGCTCGTGCCGCAGCTCGGCGGACGGCGGCCGGTCGAGCACCGACGCGGGCACCAGCTCGCGCCCCTCGCTGTCGTTGCGCCAGCGCACGAGGCGGTAGACGGATCCCTTGAAGACGTCCTTCAGCACCGCGAAGCCGCCCGCCATGTCGCCGTAGAGCGTCGCGTAGCCCACCGACATCTCCGACTTGTTACCGGTGGTCAGGACGAGCCAGCCGAACTTGTTGGACAGCGCCATCACGATGTTGCCGCGAATGCGCGCCTGCAGGTTCTCCTCGGTGATGTCCGGCTCGGCGCCGTTGAACGCGCCGGAGAGGATCTCGTCGAAGGCCTGCATCGGGGGATCGATGGGCAGCTCCAGGAACTCTGCGCCGAGGTTCTCGGCGATGGCCCGCGCGTCCGCGCGCGTGCCCTCCGACGAGTAGGGAGAGGGCATGCTCACGAACGTCACGCGGCCCGGTCCGAGCGCATCGACCGCCACGAGCGCGACCAGCGCCGAGTCGATCCCGCCCGACAACGCCACCACCACGCGCTCGAAGCCGTTCTTGTCCACGTAGTCGCGGACCCCGGTGACGAGGGCCTTGTAGAGCTCCTCCTCGGGGCTGAGCACCGGCGTGACCTCGCCGCCGACCTCGCCCTCGGCGGGCGGTACCTCGACCCTGGCCAGGGTCGGCACGTCCGCGGGGCCTGAGCGCCTCACGGCGGCCCGCTGCCGGGCGTCCTGGAGGCGCTTGGCAAAGATCGCGCCGGGGTCGATCGAGCAGACCACGAGCGCCTCCTCGAACTGCGGCGCCCGGGCGACGATGTCGCCGTCCTGGTCGATGGCGACGCTGTGGCCGTCGAACACGAGCTCGTCCTGCCCGCCGACGGAGTTGCAGAACAGAATCGCGGCGTTGTTGTCCCGGGCGCGCTGCACGAGCATGGCCTCGCGCTCGAGCCCCTTGCCCGCGTGGTACGGGGACGCGGACAGGTTCACGATCACCTGCGCGCCCGCCAGCGCCTCGTCGGTGGCAGGAGGCCCCGGCTCCCAGATGTCCTCGCAGATCGTGATGCCGACAGGGACGCGGTTCACCTCGACCAGCGCGCCGCCGGAACCCGACTGGAAGTAGCGCTGCTCGTCGAAGACGCTGTAGTTCGGGAGAAAGACCTTGCGGTAGACGGCGGCCACGCGCCCGTCCGCGAGCACCGCAGCCGCGTTGTAGACGTCGTCGGCGCGCTCTGGGAAGCCGACGATCGCGACGATGCCCTCCAGCCCGGACGCCAGCTCGTCGAGCGCCTCGCCGGCGGCGTCGAGGAAATGCGTCTTCAGCAGCAGATCCTCCGGCGGATAGCCGGTCAGCGCCAGCTCCGGGAAGAGCACGACCATCGCGCTCTCGTCCTTCGCCCGCGCGATCGACTCGCGGATCTTGGCCCCGTTGCCGTCGATGTCACCGACGGTTGTGTTGATCTGCGCGAGCGCTACGCGCAGTAAGCCGCTCATACCTCCAGTATGGAGGGTCAGGCGGCTCCGACCAGCATCCGCAGGCGGGTGCCTTCGTCGCCGGTCTCGAGGTCGAATCGGTTCGTGAACCGCTCGATGAGGCCCAGTCCGCGCCCGCCCGTGTCATCCGCACGCGATGGCTTTCGGTGGCGGAACCTGCCCCGGTCGCCGACCTCGATGGTGAATCCGTTCCCGTCCCAACCGCATGTCACCACAATGGGTGACTCACCGCGTTCGGACTGGGCACCGTGGCGGATCGCGTTGGTCACCGCCTCGGTGGCGACGAGCTGCGCCCTGAAGCACTCGCTCTCCTCGAGCCCCCAGCGGTCGGCGCTAAACCGGACGAATTCCCTCATCCGGGCCAATTCCGCTGGATCCGGGCTGATTTCCAACGTGTTGAAGCAAACCCCTGTCATCCCAGGAAGATCGTTCCCGCGAGAACGGGTTGCAAAACAACCCAAGTGGGTGGGAATTTTCACCGGGCTGCGTCACCCAGGAGGCGCTCCACCACGACCACGTCCCGCCAGTTGCCGTCGAGCAGCGCATGGCGCTTGTGGAGGCCCACGTCGCGGAAGCCGCAGGAGCGCATCAGCGCCAGGCTGGCCTCGTTCTCGGGAAAGATCTTGCTCGTGAGCTTGTGGTAGCCCTTGCCCTCGGCGAACACGGCCAGGTGGGTGAGGAGGCGCCGTCCCACGCCCTTGCCGCGCGCCGCCCGGTCCACGTAGATCGAGAACTCGCCGACTCCCGCGTAGGCCTGCCGCGAGCTGTAGGGCGTGATGTTGGCCCAGCCCACGATGCGCCCGTCCCCCTCGGCCACGATCGTGCGCTCGATGTTCCCTATGAGATCCGCTCCCGTGCGCGGCTCGGTCTCGAAGGTGGCCTGACGCTCCTCGATCCCCTGGTTGTAGATCTCGGCCCACACCGCGGCGTCCTCGTTTCGCGCGGCGCGGACGGTCAGCTCCATGTGGGAACTATGCGCCGATCGGCGCCACGAGGGCGTGCGTGCACGAGGCGAGCTTGCGGGCGTCGACCTCGAACACGGTGTTGCCGTCGCCGCCCGCCGCCCACACCTTGCCCTCGTCGAGCAGCGCCTGGTCGATCACGACGGGAAGCCCGTGGGAGAACGGCGGTACGCCTCCCGGCGTGAAGCCGGTGGCCGCGCGGACCTCCTCGGGTGATGCCGGGCGCGCCTCCGCGCAGTCGAGCACGTCGCACAGCGCCGCCGTATCGATCCGCCTCGCCCCGCTGGTCACGGCCACGACCGGGTCGCCGTCCACAACGAAGACGATCGACTTCGCGATCTGGCGCGGCTCGCAGCCGACCGCCCTGGCGGCCTCCTCCACGGTGCGCGTGGGGGCCTCGAACGTGGTCATCCGCACGTCGAGACCAAGCGCCTTGGCGGCGGTGACGACTCGTTCGTTCATGTGCTCAGCTCGGCTGGGGGGCGTCGACTGGTGTCGTGGCCACGTGGCGCCGCCGGCGCCGCCCCGAAGGGGGGCCGCTGAGGGTGACGCCCGCGGCGTCGGCAAGGTCGGCCAGCGCGGCGTCGAAGTCGGCGGGCAGGTCCTCGATGTCCGCGAGCGCGTCGAAGTCGCCCACGAGGCCGTAGTTCATCCGACCGTTGTAGCTCATGATCGCGACGCCAAGAGCCTGGCCCCGCGCCAGCGGGACCATCGGGAAGATGTCGGTGAGCTCGCGTCCCAGCAGGTAGAGCGGGAACTGCGGGCCCGGGACGTTCGTGACGACCAGGTTGAAGAAGCGCTGGGTGGAGATGAGGCGCGACGCCTGCGCCATCACCGTGGGCGGGGCGAAGCCGCTGAGGTTGGTGAGCACCTGGGCGCCCACCGCCTGGCCCGAGCGCTTGATGTTCGCCATCGCCTCGCTAACGATCCGGAGCCGCTGCCGGGCGTCCCCCTCGCCGACGGGGAGCGGCGCCATCATCGCCGCCACGCGGTTCCCGAGCGCGCCGCGCTCCTGCTCGCTGCGCACGCTCACGGGCACCATCGCGCGCAGGATGCCCTCGCGGAGGTCGTCGCCGCGGCGGCGCAGGTGTCGGCCCAGCGCTCCGGCGACTGTGGCCAGCACCACGTCGTTCACCGTGCCGCCGAGCGCGTTCTTCACGGCCTTCACGTCGTCGAGGTTCGTGCGCACCCACGTGAAGCGCCGGTGCGGTCCGATCTGCGTGTTGTACGGCGAGGGCGGCGGCGGCCGGAAGCCCGCCCAGGTCATGGCGCCCAGGCCCACCAGGGAGTCGAGCGTCGTGCGCGCCACCATTCGCGGCCCGCGAACGAGAGCCCGCATGGAGCGCGCGATCTCGCCGGGGATGGTGGTGCGCTCGAGCAGCGCCTCGGCCAGGAGCTGGGCCTTCGCCGGCTCGGGTCGCGCGAGCCACTGCGCGGGCTCCTGGACCGGCGGCGGCGGCTCGTGCGACGCGTCGAACAGGACGCTGACGATGTCCACGCCCGAGACCCCGTCGACCAGGGCGTGGTGCGTCTTGCTCAGAAGCGCGAAGCGCGGGCCGCCGGGCCCATCCGCCACGCCTTCCACGAGCCACAGCTCCCAGAGCGGCTTGTCACGATCGAGCGGCTGCGAGAACACCCGGCCCGCCAGCGCGCGAAGCTGGTCCTCGCCGCCGGGCGGCGGCAGCGCGGTGCGGCGGATGTGGTAGCGCAGGTTGAGGTGCGGATCGTCGATCCACTTGGGCCGGCCCTGGCCGAACGGCACGAACGCGAGCTTCTGCCGGTAGCGCGGCACGAGATGCAGGCGGCGCTCGGTCGCCTCCACGAGCTCGGCGTAGTCGGGCGGGCTGCCGGCGAACAGCATCACGCCGGCCACGTGCATGTGAGCGCCGCCGTTCTCCAGGTGCAGGAACGACGCGTCCAGTCCGGTGAGACGATCCGTAGCCATCGTTGCGTCGGGCCTACTCTACGCTTCCACGCGTGAACGCCGGGGAGCTGTTCCAGAGCTTTTTCGAGAGCAGCGTGGGAGCCCTGGGGGACGTCGACCTGTTCGACGCCCACACGCATACGGGATCGAACGATCCGGACGGGCGCAGCTTCAGCCTGGCCGAGTTGCTCGAGACCATGGCGTCAGCGGGCTCCCGCGCAGTGTTCTTCACCATGCACGAGCCGTCGGGCTATCCCGAGGCCAACGACCGCGTGCTCGCGGAGGCGCGGGAGTCGGACGGGCGGCTCGTGCCTTTCTGCCGGGTGAACCCGCACGACGACGCGGTGGCCGAGGCGCGGCGCTGCCTCGACAACGGCGCGCGCGGCATCAAGCTGCACCCGCGCGCGGAGCAGTTCACTCTCGACCACCCGGCGGTGGACGGGCTGTTCGCGCTCGCCGAGGAGCGCGGGGTGCCGATCCTGATCCACGCCGGCCGCGGCATCCCGGCGCTCGGGCGTCACGTGATCGAGCACGCCACCGACCACCCGGGCGCGAACGTGATCCTCGCCCACGCGGGCATCTGCGACCTGGCGTGGATCTGGCGGCGGGCAGCCGAGCGCCCGAACGTCTACTACGACACCTCGTGGTGGAACCCGGCGGACCTGATCACGCTGTACTCGCTGGTGCCGCCCTCGCAGATCCTCTACGGCAGCGACGCGCCGTACGGGCGCCCGTTGATGAGCGTGACGCTGGCCGTGCGCTGCGGGCTCCAGGCAGGGCTCACCGTCGAGCAGATGCAGGGGGTGATGGGCGGGCAGCTCGCCCGCCTGCTGGACGGCGAGGCGCCGCTTGACCTGGGCTCGCCGAACGGCAACGGCACGGCGGAGGTCGACCTGCTGCTCGAGCGGGTGGCCTCGTGCCTCGTCTTTTCCATCGGCCCGGCGTTCGGCGGCGTCCCGCCGCTGGTCGCGGAGGGGCTGGCGCTCGCGCGTCTGGCGTGCGAGGTCGGGGACGAGGCGCCGCAGGCGGACGTGTGCCAGGCCGTGCTCGATCTGCTCGACCAGTTCGACGAGATGGGCGGCGCGGAGACGGCCCGGCGGGGCACCATCCAGCTCGGGCTGATCATCCTCGCGCTGTGCGTGGCGCGCACCGGAAACGTGCCGCTACCACACCTGGGGGACGGAAAATCGGACGTCTCCGAGCGCGTCGGCTGAAGACTTTTTGTGTGATGAGACGCACAGACGCTGGTCTGTGAGCTCCTAGCCTGCGAACGGTTGTTCGATCGGCTTTGCCGAGTCGCCGGGACGTCTGACCGGCGGGCGGGGGACAGGTTCTGGCCGCGCTTCGGAGCGCGGCGCGAGCCCGCCGGCTAGCTCCACAGGCAGGGCCATGAAAGGACGGATCCAACGTGGATTGGAATGCCGCTGCGCGCGTGCGCAGCGTTGGAATCGGTGCGCTCGCGTTCGTGGCGGCGGGAGGAACCGCGGAGGCTGAGACCCAGCCGCTGAGCGCACACTTCAAGAAACGAAATGTCCTCGCGGGTGGCCGCGTGCCGGTCACCGGCATGCTTCTGACACATCAGGCCGGCCGCAAGGTGCTGCTGCAGGCCGCGAACGGCCACGGCTGGCACACGGTGGCGCGGACGAAGACCGGCGGGAACGGCTCCTTCCGCATCGCCTTCAAGCCGCGGGCACTCGGCAGCTACAGGCTGCGGGTGCGGCTGGTGGGCGCCGCCGCGTCCAGCGCGTCCGGCACGCACGTGTCGGCCAAGCAGCAGCGTGGACGTGTACGCGTGTACCGGCCGACGAACGCGTCCTGGTACGGGCCAGGCCTCTACGGCGGACGCACGGCCTGCGGCGGGACGCTCGACTCGACGACGCTGGGCGTGGCCAACCGCACGCTCCCGTGCGGAACGAAGGTGACCTTTCACTACCGCGGCCGTACGGTGACCGCGAAGGTCATCGACCGCGGCCCGTTCGTCGGCGGCCGCGAGTGGGACCTCACGCCCGCCACCAGGTCGAAGCTCGGCTTCGGCTCGACGGGCACCGTCTGGTCCACGCGCTGAACCGGCGCGCGCCGGTATCCGGCCGGGCAGAATCCCGGCCGGATGAAGCGGGGGGCGCTACATCCGAAGGGGTACTTCGCGGCCTGCGTAGCCGTCCTGGTCGCGCTCGCCCTGCCACACGCGGCGAGCGCGGCCACCCCTTCACCTTCCCTCGAGGTCGGCGTCGGGCGGGCGGACATCACTCCGCCCACCGGC
>DATNBJ010000026.1:0-7904 GCA_035572055.1 Thermoleophilaceae bacterium
GTTCCCGTCTTCGGCCAGCGAGCGCGCGCTCAGGAGGTAGCGCGGCTCATCTCCCGCATAGACCGACCGGTCGAAGGCTCGAAGTCCCAAAGTCCCTGCATATACGGCGAAAAGCAGCAGCCAAACCAGGGCGGCGCGCCCGGTCACGCGCAGCATTCGTTGCAGGGGACCATAAGAACGCAGCCTAAGAGGATGGGCGGCGTGGGGCGAGAAGGGGCCGACGAAGCCAACACGGGAGGCCTCTTTGAAGCCCCATCGCGTATTCATCTCCTCGATCGCCGCGGCGCTTGCCATCTGCGCGCCCGCGAGTGCGGGAGTCATCCACGTCGTTCAGCCCGGCGAGACGCTCTGGTCGATCGCCAACTCCAACAACTTCACCACGCGCTCGCTCGCTGCCGCCAACGGCATGTCCGAGAACGCGAACATCGTGATCGGCTCGAAGATCACGATTCCCACCGTGGGCGAGGCCGCGTCCGCGCTCCAGAACGCCGGCGTCTCCACGAGCGGCGGCGGCCCCGGGCCGCTCGGCTCCTACGTGGTTCGCCCGGGCGACACGCTCTCGGCGATCGCCGGCCGAAGCGGCGTGGCGATGGACGCCGTGGCGTTCATGAACGGCATCGATCCGAAGAAGCCGCTGCTCATCGGCACCGTGCTGAAGCTGCCGGGCAACATCGCGGCGTCCAGTCCCGCCCCCACGCAGCGCGAGGTGCCCAACGCGCCGCCCTATCCCACGCCCGAGCGCGTGAGCGGAACCCAGATCGGCCAGATCGCCGCCGCGCACGGCGTGCCCGCGTCGCTCGCCAAGGCGATCGGCTGGCAGGAGAGCGGCTTCAACAACAACCTCGTGTCGGCCGCCAACGCCCGCGGGGTGATGCAGATCCTGCCCGGCACCTGGACGTGGATCAACAGCAATCTGGTGATGAGCCCGCTCAACGCGAGCTCGGCCACGGACAACGTCCACGCCGGTGTGCTCTACCTCGGCCAGCTGCTGCGCGACACGGGCGGCAACATCCCCGAGGCCGTGGCCGCCTATTACCAGGGCCTCGGGTCCGTCCGCGAGCGTGGAATGCTGCCCGACACCCAGAAGTACGTGAACGACGTGCTCGCGCTTCGGGCACGGTTCCTGGCGAGCGGCTGATCCCGGTTGCGTTATGGACACCCGGGGCGTACGCTGGGGAGCTCATACGACTCAGAACGGCGCACGCAACGACTACAGGGGAGTCGGGACGATGCGCCGGGCAAGGAGTGGCGGTGATGTCGCCTCGCTTCGAGCGGGATCACGCGGAGCCCATCGTCAGCGCACTGTTCCTGGCAGTACCGGAATCCGCCCCGCGCGCGCGGCGGGCGCTGGTCGGTCTGGAGCCGCTGATGGCCTGGGCGACGTTTTCGGATCTGAAGCTGCTGGTCAGCGAGCTGATTGCCAACAGCGTGGAGCACTCGGGGGCTTCCCGGGACCAGCTCATCGGGCTCGAGGTGAGCGTCGTGGACGAGCGGCTGCGCGTGGAGGTCAGCGATCCGGGACCCGGATTCAGCCTGCCGCGCACGCCGACGACGCAGCCGTGGGAGGCCGAATACGGCCGCGGCCTGCTGATCGTCGACTCGCTGGCGCAGTCCTGGGGCGTTACCCACGGGGAACGCTCCACCGTTTGGTTCGAGCTCTCGGTTCCAGGATTGCTACGGGTCTAAAGCAGCGCTGCCGATAACAGGGGGGAGTCTCGATTCCAGGCCCCTTCCTCACCTTGTTTGCACTCGCATCGCTCTGGATGGTGACGCCGTTCGTGAGCGGCGCGCTGCTTGGATCCTCGCTACGGGCGAGGCAGTTCGCCGGTCGCCACTACTTCGTGATGGTCGGCCTCGGCTGCAGCGGCCTGCTCATGGTGGTGCTCGGCGCGTTCGTGCTTCCGAGCCCGGCGTCGCTCGTCGCCCTCGGCCTCGGCGGGCCGCTGTCGGGTCTCAGCTTCTGGTCCCGTCGTGAGGATGGCGACGACGGCGGCGGTGGGGAAGAGGACCGCGACGATCCGGAGCCGCCAGCGCCCGGCGGCGACTGGGAGCGCATCGTGACGGACCTGGAGCGGGACGTGGATCGTCACGGCCCGCCGCGCCCGGGCCGGCTGCCCGAGCGACCGCGGCGCGAGCGCAGGCCCTCGCCCGCACCGTCGCGCGCGTAAGACAGAGAGCGCTCATGGATCCACGCGAGGTATTCCGTGACGGCGTGGCGATCCTCGATCGCGCGATGCGCCCCGCCGGCTTCAAGTTCGAGCACGTGCGGGTCAGCCAGTACCCCTGCGGCCGCTACTGGCGCCGCGGGCGGGTGCTCGAGTTCCACGTGTCGAGCTCGCTCGGCCTGGTCAGCCAGCGCATGGGCGAGGTGGCCGTGATGCACGACGACTGGATGCGCGCGCTGCTCGGGCCGACGGGAGGCTCGTACCCGACCCACTCCGACGATCCGCTCGACAGCTTCTATGCCCTGCACAAGGACCTGGCTCGCCACTGCGACGACTTCCTGCGCGGCGACGGCGAGCGCTGGCGCTCGGTCGCCGAACGCGCGCTTCAGGACCCGCGCAAGTTCACGATGACCCTCGAGTTCCTCCAGCTCGAGGACCTGCGCCGCGAGGCCCGCCGGGCGTTCGCCGACCGTCAGTTCGCGAAGGTCGTCTCGATGTACACGCCGATCGAGAAGCAGCTCATGCCCGCCGAGAGGCGGCGCCTCGGCATCGCCCGCGAGCGGGTCCGGACCGGCAGGCTCGACGGCTGGTAGTCAGGGCAGCACGTCGGCCAGCTCCGGGTGGCCGCCCACGCGTGCCCAGCCGAGCGCCTTGCCGCCGTGGAGCTCGTCCACGATCAGCGGGTCCGCTCCCAGCTCGAGCAGCGTGACCACCGCCTCGCGCTGACCGGATTGCGCGGCCAAATGGATCGCCGTGACGCCCTTGCCGTGGCTGGGCCCGCCGAAGCTGCCGCGCCCGTTCGGGTCGGCACCGAGCTCGACCAACGCACGGATGGACGCTAGGCGCCCGTTGCAGGCCGCCCACGTGAGCGGCGTGCCGCGGTACGGGTCGGCGTCCACGCGCGCGCCCATCTCGACCAGCGCGCGGATGGCGTCCACGCGGTCGGCTTTGGCCGCCCAGACGAGCGCCTCGTCGAGGACCTCCTGAGGGTCGTCGCTCGGCTCCCACGCCGGGAAGCCGCCGTGGGGGCGGTAGAAGCCGCGGTGCGCCCCTGCCGCCGGTGTGCCGGCCAGCTCGCGGATCATCTCGACGTCTCCCAGCCCCGCTGCCACGCGCAGGTTGCCGGGCTCGCGCCCGAGCAGGTCGACGACCTCGCGGTGGCCCCAGAAGAGCGCCGCGATCAGCGGCGTGCCGCCGTCGCCGCGGGCGAACAGATCGGTGCGCCCGCCGGCGGCCAGCATCAGCTCGGCCAGCCTGCGGTCGTTGCCGTAGCCGGCCTGGTGCAGCTTCGTCCAGCCGTAGTCGTTGCCGCGGTTGGGGTCGGCGCCGCGTTCGAGGAACAGCGACACGATCGTGAGGTCGCCCGCCATTCCGAGCAGGTCGTTGCCGTTCGTGCCGCGCTGGGCGACCAGTTCGGGGAAGCGGTCGAGCAGCGCGACGAGCGTGTCGCGGTCGTTCGCCTCGACCGCCCGGTAGGCGAGCACGAACGGCGTGGCCGGCTCCTCGCCGTTGGCCATCGCCTTCACGTGGCTGCGCAGCGCCCGCCAGGATGCGAACCCGTGGCGGGCGGCCAGGTCGCCGCGCGCCTCCGCCGCGCTGACGCCGTTCACCGAGGCGATCCCGGCGGCGCGGCCCTCGTAGTAGTCGAGGTCGGTGTGGAACGGCTGCTCGAGTCCGAGCCGCTCCACGTACTCCTTGAGGCGTGGCCAGCTCGCGAAGCCGAGCTCGCGCGCGAGCTCGAACTGCACGTCGGCGAGCTTGACGTCCTCGCCGCCGGCGCGGCGCTCGCGCACACGGTCCTTGGCCTGCTTGCGCAGCCATTCGAGGTTGAGCTGAGAGGTCACTGCGGCTCCCTTCCGTTCGCGCCGGGCGTCCGCGTGGTCCGGCTGGAAAGAAGCGTGTCCAGCCAACTGCGCAACTTCGAGGGTGGGCTCGGCCCTTTCCGCGGACTGGTTGCGGCCCTCGCCGCAGGGCCGATTCTAAGCCGTGAGCTCGAGGATCGCGGGGACGACCACATCCCAGGTGCGGGGCGGCAGCTCGTGGCCGGTCTCCTCGAGCGTGAGGAGGGTCGCGCCGGGGATCGACCGCGCCAGAGCGACGCCGTGCTCGTGGGGCAGCAGCGGGTCCTCGGTCCCGTGGATCACGAGCACGGGGATGTCGAGCTCACCGAGCACGCGGTCGCTGGCCGTCTCCTCGATCAGCGCGTGGTTCCTCATGCTCGACTCGATCGACCTGGTGCGCTCGACCACGTGGTTCCAGAGCGCACGGTCCTCGGGCGGATGGGAGGGGCTGGCGAAGGCGCGCGAGAAGGCGGTCAGGTAGTCGAGCGTCGCCTCGCGGTCGTTCCAGTCGGGCTCGGGCATGGCGAACGCCTCGCGCAGCTCGGGCCGCATGCCGGGCAGGTCGTGCTCGGTCCGGTCCGCGAAGCTCGTGGTGGCCAGCGTGAGCGACGCCACGCGCTCCGGGTGGTCCAGCGCGACGATCTGCGCCAGCGCGCCGCCCATCGACTGGCCGGCCACGTGCGCGCGGGCCAGATCGAGCGCGTCGAGGATGCCCAGGGCGTCGTCCACCAGATCGCGCGCCGAGTAGCCGGGCGAGCCCGGCTCGTACGTCACCGACTGGCCGGTGTCGCGCAGGTCGTAGCGGATCACGAACCGCCCGCCCGCCGCCAGCCGCTCGCAGAACTCGGTCTCCCACCAGTCCATGGAGGCGGACATGCCCATGATCAGGAGGATCGCCGGGGCGGAGCGCTCGCCGAACGTCTCGACGCAGAGGTCGACGCCGTTTGCGTTCAGGATGCGTGCCGGAATGTCTCAACCGTGACAGACACGGTCACGGTCAGGCGCCTCGGCAGCTCCACGTCGCCCGCGTGGCGCGCGCTCGGGCCCATCGCGATCAGGTTGCGCGCGTCGTCGCGCCCCAGGCCCAGCTCGTACTCGACGCCCACTCGGGCGATCGACTTGAGCCTCGGTGACAGCTCCGCGAGCAGGCGCTCCTCCTTGCGCTCGTCCACGCTCACCGGCAGCGGCAGCTCGGCCAGATGCCGCTGCGTCGGCGTGACCACGATCAGCTCGCCGTCGGCGGCGCCCATGACCCGCGCGATCTCTTTGCCGTTTCGAGGTGCGAACACGTTGAGCACGAGATCCGCGCAGCCGTCGCGCAGCGGCAGCTCGTCCCACACGTCGGCGGCCACGGCGGTGATGCGCTCGTGAGCGCGAGCGGCGCGGCGCAGGGCGGGCCGCGACACGTCCAGGGCGATGCCGTTGCTCGTCGCCTGCGAGTCGAGCAGCGTCGCCAGGTAGTAGCCCGTGCCGGCGCCCAGCTCCACCACGCAGCCGGTGACGAACGCGGCGCCCACCACGGCGTCCGCGATCGGCTCGTAGAAACCGCCGGCAAGGAAGGCCTCGCGCGCCGCCACCATGTCGGTGGTGTCGCCGCGGTGCGGGCGGCGGGCGGGCAGCGTCAGCGAGATGTAGCCCTGCCGCGCGACCTCGAACGAGTGCCCGTTCGGGCACACCACCGCGCGCTCCGCGCGCGAGAGCTCGCGGCGGCACAGCGGACAGCGCAGCCGGTCGAGCGCCGCCGCTACGCCCCCAGCGCTCGCGCGATCACCATCTGCTGCACCTCGTCGGTGCCCTCGCCGATCGTGAGGATCTTGGCGTCGCGGTAGAAGCGGCACACCGGGTACTCCTCGATGTAGCCGTAGCCGCCATGGATCTGCACCGCCTCCTCGGCGGCGCGCACCGCCAGGCGGCCGGTCTTGAGCTTGGCCTTGGCGGCCGTCAGCGTGAAGTTCTTCCCGGCGTCCTTCTCCAGAGCGGCCTTGTAGGTGAGAAGGCGGGCGGCCTCGATCTCGGTGGCCATGTCGGCGAGCTTCATCTGGATGGCCTGGTACTTGGCGATCGGCTTGCCGAAGGCGATCCGCTCTTTCGCGTAGGCCAGCGCCTCGTCGAGCGCGCCCTGCGCCAGGCCGACGCCCATGGCGGCCACGCCGATGCGCCCGCCGTCGAGCGTCTGGAGGAACTGCTTGAAACCCATCCCGCGCGGGCCGAGCAGGTTCTCGGCCGGCACGCGGCAGTCGTTGAACGCGAGCGGCCGCGTGTCGGAGGCGTTCCAGCCCATCTTCCGGTAGGGCGGCTCGATCTCGTAGCCGGGCGTGCCGTTCGGGACGATGATGTTCGAGATCTCGTCGTCGCCCGTCCGCGCGGTGATCGTCACGAGGCCCGAGATGTCGGTGCCCGCGTTGGTGATGAACTGCTTGGCGCCGTCGATCACCCAGTGGTCGTCCTCGAGCCTCGCGCGCGTGCGCGTGTTGCCGGCGTCCGACCCGGCCTCCGGCTCGGTGAGCCCGAAGGCGCCGAGCCGCTCGCCGCTGCACAGCTTCGGCAGCCACTCCCGCTTCTGCTCCTCGGAGCCGAACGCGTAGATCGGCCAGGTGCCGAGCGAGGTGTGCGCGGCCATCGTGATCGCCACCGAGGAGTCCACGCGCGTGAGCTCCTCCACGGCGATCGCGTAGGAGAGGTTGTCGGTGCCGCCGCCGCCGTACTCCTGCGGGTACGGCATGCCCATCAGGCCGAGCCCCGCGAGCTTCTCCACGATCTCGTAGGGGAAGCGGTGCTCGCGGTCGAGCTCCTCCGCCACCGGCCGCACCTCCTGCTCGGCGAAGTCCCGCACCAGGCGCTGGATGTCTCTCTGTTCGTCTGTGAGGTCGAAGTTCAAGGGCGCCGACTGTACCTGCCGCGGTTAGGATGACGCGCGAGTCACGACGAGAGGGGTTGTGGAGATGGCAGTCATGGCGGGCGTCCTCAACGAGACGCAGCGGCACACGCTGGAAGCCGTGTGCGACACCTTCGTCCCCGCGGTCGACTACGACGGCGACGACGCGACGATGAAGGCCTACATGGGCCGCTCGGCGGGCGACATGCAGGTGGCCGCCCAGATCGAGGGCCTGATGGCCCAGGCGATGATGCCCGAGGACATCGCGGGCTTCGCCGCGCTGCTCGACGCGCTCGCCCAGCACGACTTCGCCTCGCTGCCGCTCGAGATCCGCACCGCGGCGCTCCACCAGGTCTCCGCCTCCGGCCCCGAGGGCAAGCTCGGCGTGAAGATGATGAAGAACCTCACGCTGCTGTTCTTCTACGCCCTGCCCGACGAGCAGGGGCGCAACCCGAACTGGGAGGCGATCGGCTATCCGGGCCCGATCTCCGCGCCGCCAAGCGCCGAGCAGGCGCCCAAGACCATCAAGATCGAGGAGGTGAGCGGGGCGGAGGCCACGCTGACCGCCGACGCGGTGGTGGTCGGCTCGGGCGCCGGCGGCGGCGTGATCGCCGCCGAGCTGCAGAAGGCCGGCAAGTCGGTGCTCGTGCTCGAGCAGGGCGGCTACCGCAACGAGCAGGACTTCAAGCAGCTCGAGCTGCCGGGCTCGCTCGAGCTGTATCTGGCCGGCGGGCTGCTGCAGTCCGAGGACGGCTCCATCGCCGTGCTCGCGGGCGCCACGCTGGGCGGTGGCACCGTCGTCAACTACATGAACTGCATCCGCACTCCGGACCACATCCGCAGCGAGTGGGCGGAGTTCGGCGTCGAGGGGCTGGACGACCCGGAGTACGACGCGCACATCGACGCGGTCTGGGAGCGGCTGACCGTGAACGACGCCGCCACCCACCAGAACGGCTCGCACCGGAAGATGATCCAGGGGCTCGAGAGCTCCGGCTTCCCCTGGAAGACGATCACCCGCAACGC
>DATNBJ010000027.1:0-2648 GCA_035572055.1 Thermoleophilaceae bacterium
CAAAACGCCTTTGTCGCCTACGTCGTGAGCCGGTCCGCCTCATCGGTGACCTCCCGCAGCCGCCGCGCAAGCGAAGACGTCAGCGCCCGCGGCGCCAGCTGCCAGCGCCAGTTCCCCGATCGCCGCCCGGGATCGTTCATCCGCGCCTCGCTCCCGAGCCCGAGCACGTCCTGAGCCTGGACGAAGGCCACCCGCGCCGGCGAGGAGTGCGCCAGCCGGATCAGCGCCCACCACGGCTGCCGCTCCACGATGCCGCGCGCGGCGAGCTCGGAACGAAGGAGCGAGAGCCGCGCGTCGTCGAGCGACTCGTACCACCCCCGCACCGTGTCGTTGTCGTGCGTGCCCGTGTAGACGATCCGGTTCTCGGCGTGATGCTCGAAGCGGTGCACCGACTCGGGCTCGTCGGGCTCGAAGCCGAGCTGCAGGACCAGCATCCCCGGGAAGCCGAGCGACTCGCGCAGCCGGTCCACCGGCGGGGTGATCACCCCGAGGTCCTCGGCCACCAGCGGCAGCGGGCCCAGCGCGCGCGCCGCTGCATCGAAGGGCGCAGATCCGGGCCCGCGCGACCAGTGCCCGCCGCGCGCGTCGCGCGCCCCCGCCCGCACGGCCCAGTAGGAGACGAAGCCGCGGAAGTGGTCGATCCGGGTCAGGTCGAACAGCTCGAACGAGCGCCGGAAGCGCTCGACCCACCAGCGGTAGCCGCGGCGGCGCAGGGCGGGCCAGTCGTACAGCGGGTTGCCCCAGAGCTGTCCCTTCTCCGTGTACAGGTCCGGCGGCGTGCCGGCCACGAAACCGCTCCGGAAGATCTCGGGATGCGCGCGGTGGTCGGCGCTGCCGGGCGCCACGTAGATCGGCAGGTCCCCGTAGAGGCGGACGCCTGCCGCCGCGGCGTACGAGCGCAAGGAGCTCCACTCGCGCTCGAAGCGCACCTGGTCCGCCACCGCGCCCCGTCCTCCGAAGCGCTCCCAATCGGAGATCCAATACGCGTTGCGCTCCCGGAAATCGGTCAGCTCGGAGGAGGACACGGGCGCCCGCGGCGACTCCAGCAACCCCGGCCACCCCGCGAACGCCGAGCGCGCCTTGTACGGCGACCGGTAGCGGTCGGGAGGGCCGAGCGGCAGCATCTGCCACCAGGTCTGCCCGGCCGCGGCGAGCCAGTCGACGAAGGCGAACGCGTCGCGGCCTAGCCGGCCCGACGGCAGGGAGGTTGGATGGAGTTGCACCCCCGCAGAACGGGGCAGATCTAGGCGCAAGGGTTTGTTCGCGGCTTCCCGTGGATACTTCGCCAGCAGGTGCCCGAGCCGACACGCAGCCAACCGCCCGACCGGATCGTGATCGAGGCCCCGGCACCCGCCGTGGACGACGGACGCTACCCGGCCAAGCGCTGCGTGGGCGACACGGTGACCGTCTCGGCCGACGTCTTCCGCGACGGCCACGACATCCTCAGGGCGGTGGCGAAGTACCGCGGCCCCGGCGAGCGCAGGTGGGCCGAGGCGCCGATGGAGCCGATCGACGCGCACGTGGACGGCGTCCGCTGGGAGGGCAGCTTCGAGGTCGACAGAACGGGCCGCTGGGAGTACACGATCGAGGCCTGGAGCGACCCGTTCGCCACCTGGCGCAGCGAGCTCGGGCGAAAGATCGACGCCGGGCAGCACGACCTGGCGGGGGAGATGTCGGAGGGCGAGGTCCTGATCAAGAGCGCCCTCGAACGAGCGGCGTCCAAGGAGGACAAGGCCCTGCTCGAGCACACGCTCGCCACCTTCCAGGACAAGCGAACGCCGGAGACCGCCAAGCACGACCTCGCGCTCGGCCCCGAGCTGTACGCCGCGATGGAGCGCACCGAGGAGCGCCACGGCGACGTCCAGCTGAAGGACCCGCTGGCAATCGAGGTGGACCGCGAGCGCGCCCGCTTCGGCGCCTGGTACGAGCTCTTCCCGCGCTCCTGGGGCGGTCTCAAGGGCGTGGAGAAGACGCTGCCGAAGCTGGCCGAGCTCGGCTTCGACGTGATCTACCTGCCGCCGATCCACCCGATCGGCCTGACCAACCGCAAGGGCCGCAACAACGCGCTGGTGGCGCGCAAGCGCGACCCCGGCTCACCCTGGGCGATCGGTCTCGAGGGAGTGGGCGGCCACGAGGCGGTTCATCCGGACCTCGGCACCCTCGACGACCTCAGATCGCTGACGAAGGCGGCCAAGAAGCTCGACATCGACATCGCGCTCGACTTCGCGATCCAGTGCTCCGCGGACCACCTGTGGCTGACCGAACACCCCGAGTGGTTCCACCGGCGCCCGGATGGGACGTTGAAGTACGCCGAGAACCCTCCGAAGCGCTACCAGGACATCTACAACGTCAACTGGGAGTCTCCGGACTGGCGCGGGCTCTGGGACTCGCTGCTCGAGGTCGTGCTGCAGTGGGTCGATTGCGGCGTGAAGGTCTTCCGCGTCGACAACCCGCACACGAAGCCGATCCCGTTCTGGGAGTGGCTGATCCGCGAGGTGCGCGACGAGGACCCGGACGTGATCTTCCTCGCTGAGGCCTTCACGCGGCCGGCGATGATGTCGACGCTCGCGAAGGCCGGCTTCTCGCAGAGCTACACGTACTTCACGTGGAAGAACACCCGCTGGGAGCTCGTGCAGTACCTCGGCGAC
>DATNBJ010000028.1:0-20081 GCA_035572055.1 Thermoleophilaceae bacterium
AGGTGCGCCTCTACTCGCCCACGCCTGAGCACTCGGAGGAGGTGGCGCGCGGCTCCGAGCTGCCGGTGGAGATCGCCGGCAGCGCCGAGGCGGCGGTGCGCGGCGCCGACGTGGTGCTCGCCGTGACCAGCTCGCGGGAGCCCGTGCTCGCCCGTGACTGGCTCGAGGAGGGCGCGCATCTGAACGCGGTGGGCGCGAGCATGCCGAGCGCGAAGGAGATCGACGTGGAGACGTTCGCCGCCGCCTCGGTGTTCCCGGACAACCGCGAGTCGCTCGAGAACGAGGCGGGGGAGTACCAGCAGGCCGTGCGCGACGGCGCGATCGAGGGTCTCTCCCATGTGCGCGCCGAGCTCGGCGAGGTGGCGGCCGGCATGCACCCGGGCCGCACCGACGCGTCGGAGCTCACGCTGTTCCGCTCGCTCGGGCTCGGGATCGAGGATCTCGCGGCCGCCCAGGCCGCGGTGGCGAACGCGCGCAACCTGGGGCTCGGCACCGAGGTGGAGCTCTGATCGCGCTCGGGGAGATCGAAGCTGCCCGCCGGCGCATCGAGGGCGCGGCGGTGCGCACTCCGCTCGTCCGCCTGCACGTGGACGCGCCCTGCGAGATCTGGCTGAAGCTCGAGAACCTGCAGCCCATCGCGTCGTTCAAGATCCGCGGCGCGGCCAACGCCGTCCGCTCGGCCGACCCGGCCGAGCTCGAGCACGGCCTCGTGACCGCCAGCGCGGGCAACATGGCTCAGGGCGTGGCGTGGATCGCCCGCGAGCTGGGGCTGCCGGCCACGATCGCCGTTCCCGAGCACGCGCCCGACACGAAGGTGGCCGCCATCGAACGCCTCGGTGGCACAGTCAAGCGCGTGCCCTACGCCGAGTGGTGGAGCTACATCGAGGAGTCGCGCGTGGACGGGATGGACGGCCTCTTCATCCACCCGGTGCAGGACGAGCGCGTGATCGCCGGCAACGGCACGACCGGGCTGGAGATCCTCGAGGACCTGCCCGAGTTCGACGCGGTGCTCGTCCCGTACGGCGGCGGCGGGCTGGTGACCGGCATCGCGAGCGCGATCCGCGCGGCGAAGCCGGAGGCACGCGTGTACGCGGTCGAGCCCGAGGGCGGCGCCGCGTTGACCGCGGCGATGACGGCGGGCGAGCCGGTGGACATCGACTTCCAGCCGTCGTTCGTCGACGGCTCGGGCAGCCGCTGCGTGCTGCCCAGCATGTGGCCGCGCGTGAGCGCGCTGGTCGATGGCGCCTTCAGCATTCCGATCGACGAGGTCGCGGCCGCGGTGAAGCTGCTGGCGGAACGCGCGCGCATCGTTGCCGAGGGCGCGGGTGCGCTCTCGACGGCCGCCGCGCTGGCCGGACTCGCCGGCGAGGGCCGCGTGGTGTGCGTTGTGTCGGGTGGGAACATCGACGTGTCGAAGCTTGGGCCGATCCTCGCCGGGCAGACCCCATGAGAAGGAGGCGAGAGCGATGAGCGACGCGCAGGAGGACTTCCAGAAGCCCGTCCTACCGGGCACCGCACCGAGCGACTACGAGCGCTACCTGCGCACCGACGAGCTGCTCGCGCTGCAGAAGACGCCGGAGGAGTGGACGCACCGCGACGAGCTGCTGTTCCAGACCGTGCACCAGAGCTCGGAGCTGTGGCTGAAGCTGGCCACGAACGAGGTGGACGAGGCGGGCCGGCTGCTCGAGAACCGCGAGGTCGAGCCCGCGCTGCGGCTGCTGCGCCGCGCCGTGATGTGCATCGACTTCATCATGGAGCAGCTCAAGATGCTCGAGCAGATGGACCCCTGGGAGTACCAGGAGATCCGGGTGGTGCTGGGGCACGGCAGCGGCTTCGACTCACCCGGCTTCCGCGCGGTCCCGCGCGTAACACAGCGCGTGTCGGTGGCGTTCCAGAAGCTGCTCGCCGACCAGGGGATGGACCTGCCCGAGCTCTACCAGCGCGGTCGCGAGCACGAGTCGCTCTACCAGCTCGCCGAGGCGCTCACCGACTGGGACTCCCGCGTGTGGATGTGGCGCTTCCGCCACTACACGATCGTGGCGCGCTCGCTCGGCGAGGACACGATCGGCACGCAGGGCACGCCCGTGGAGGTGCTCAGCAAGCTCATCGAGCACCGCTACATGCCGCGGCTGTGGAAGGCGCGCGGGCGGCTCGTCGAGCTGTTCGACGAGCAGCGCGAAGGGGACAGCTAGCCCGCCGCGTTCCCCAGCTCGGCCACGAGGCGGTCGACCTCCTCGGCCGTGTTGTAGTGGATGAAGCCGATCCGGACGGCGCCGTCGCTGCCGTAGCCGAAGCGCTCGTAGAGGTTGAGCGAGTACCAGGAGTCGTGCGCCCAGACGCCGATCTTCTTGTCGGCCAGGTGCGACGCCACCTGCGCGGCGGGCACGCCCTCCACGTTCACGAGGAAGGTCGGCACCCGGCCTTCCATCCCGGGCAGGCCGTAGATCCTCACGCTGTCCGGCAGCGAGGACACGAAGCGCTCGCCCAGCTCGCGCTCGTAGGGGACGATGGCGTCGAAGCCGCCGATGTCGTCGAGGTAGTCGAACGTCGCGTTCAGCCCGGCGAGCAGCTCGTAGGGCATCGTGCCGGTCTCGAAGCGGCGGCCCAGGGGCGAGGTCGGCGCCGGGCGCGCCTTGTACGGACGCCACGTCTCCAACACGGAAGCGCGGCCGTACGCGATGCCCAGGTGCGGGCCGCAGAACTCGTACGGCGAGCAGATGAGAACGTCGGCGTCGATCGCGCGCACGTCGATCGGCTCGTGCGCGGCGTAGTGCACGGCGTCGATCCAGGCCAGCGCGCCGACGGAGTGCGCGAGCTCGCACACCTTCCGTGCGTCCGTGATCGTGCCGATCGCGTTCGACGCCCACGCGAACGCCACCACGCGCGTGCGGTCGCTCAGCTTCGACTGGAGGTCGTCGAAGTCGAGCGTGGTGTCGTCGTTCAGCTCGACGTGCTTCACGACCAGGTCCTTGTCGTGCGCGAGCTCGAGCCAGGGCGCCACGCCGCCGTCGTGGTCGAGCGACGACACGAGGATCTCGTCGCCGGCCTGGAACTCGCGTCCGGCCGTGCGCGACAGGGAGAAGTCGAGCGACGTCATGTTCGTCCCGAAGACGATCTCCTGCGGGTCGCAGCCGAGGAAGCGCGCGGACTTCGCCTCCGCCGACTCGAGGATCGCCTTCACGCGGAGGCTCGTCTCGTAGGGGGCGCCGAGGTTGGCGCTGGCCTCGCGCAGGCAGCGCGCCATCGCGTCGCCCACCTCGTCCGGAACCTGCGAGCCACCGGGCGCGTCGAAGAACGTGAAGTCGCCCTGCAGGGAGGTGAAGCGCTTCCGGACCGACGCCAGGTCGCTCATGACCCGATTCATTGGCTGCCCCTTGGATATGCCGGCTGCGCCCGGGCGGAGCCGAGTTGCATGAATTTGATCAACACTACATAATCAGATTCCGGTCGCGCCAACTACCCCGGGGGCTCGAATTGGGACTCAGAATCACGCGCACTGCCGATGCAAGCTGGTCTGGGACCGTACCCGAAGGCGGTGGCCGGATCGCCCTCGGGACCGGAGCTTTCGAGGGCCCGTTCACCCTGAAGGCGCGCGTGGAGGAGGGGCAGGCGGGCACCAATCCCGAGGAGCTGATCGGCGCCGGCCACGCGGGCTGCTTCACGATGTCGCTCGCCAACCTCCTGGCCGAGGAGGGCCATCCTCCGGATGACCTGCGCACCACCGCGCACGTGATCCTCGAGCAGCTCGACGTGGGCTTCCGCATCACCCGCATCGAGCTGACCACCGAAGGCCAGGTCCAGGGCGTCGACGAGGCGCGCTTCCAAGAGCTCGCGGAGCAGGCGAAGGCCACCTGTCCGGTGTCGCTTGCGCTCGCGGGAACGGAAATTTCGCTGCAAGCACGGCTTTCCGGTTGACGTTTGATCAACGATATGGGAGGGTCGCCAGCACCGTGGGCCCCGGCTGCGTGAGAGCCGAGAACGACGTGTCCCCGGCCGGCGAGCCCGGTGACACGGCAAGGATTCGCAGGACGCTCGACGACAGCGTGGGCTCCGACGTCCTTGCGCAGAGCGTGATCGAGTTCGGCCCCGGGCGCTCTCGCGCGCGCGAGACCGGGGACTGCGAGGAGGTCCTGTTCGTGCTCGAGGGCGAGGGAAAGCTCATCCTCGACGGCGAAGCGCATCGGCTCGAGCCGGAGGCCGGCGCCTACCTCGCGCCCGGCGAGCGCTACGAGGTCGAGGGTCCGGTCAAGGTCGTGTCGGTGCGCATTCCCGACCCGACGCTCGACGTGAAGAGCGGCGGACGCGAGATCGTCCGCAGGCTCGCGGATCAGGAGCCTCAGGACGCGACCACCGACCGTCAGTTCCGCGTGGTCGCCGACCCCGAGTCGGGCCTGCGCTCGGCGACTCACTTCGTCGGCTACATCCCGGTCGCGAGAGCGCCCGACCATTTTCACTACTACGACGAGGTCATCTACGTGCTGGAGGGTGAGGGGATGATGCACATGAACGGCGAGAGCTCACCGCTCTCACCGGGCTCGTGCATCCACCTTCCTTCGAAGACCGTCCACTGCCTGGAGAACGTGGGCGACGACGTGATGAGGGTGGTGGCGGTGTTCCGGCCAGCCGGATCGCCGGCCGCCGCCTATTACCCGGACGGCACGCCCGCGTATCAGGGCGCCGCGTCCGAATGAGGGGCAAGGGAGGAGACGAATTGAACAACGGTGGAGGAGGCCAGATGAGGACTCGCAAGCTGGCCATGCTCCTGCTCCTACCGGTGCTTGCACTGGTGGTGGCGGCGTGTGGCAGCAGCAACAAGAGCAGTACGTCGGCGGCGACGGGCGGTGCCAACACCGCCGCGGCGGCGAAGACGCCCTGCACGGCTCAGGTGGCCGTGGAGGCGCCGATCACGGGCCCGGTGGCCCAGCTCGGCGGCGAGCAGCTGCACTTCGCGCAGCTCGCGCTGGAGGACGACAACACCGCGAACAACACGCAGATCACGATCGTCCAGGGCGACACCCAGCTCGATCCGAAGCAGGCGACGACCGTCACCCAGCAGATGATCTCGAACAACAAGGTCGTCGCGATCGTCGGTCCGGCGGGCAGCCAGGAGGTCAGCGCGATCGGCTCGGCCATCACCCGGGCGGGTCTCCCGACCATCTCCGGATCGGCGACCAACACGGATCTGACGAAGAAGGGCACGTTCCCGACGTTCTTCCGTGTGGTGCCGCGTGACGACGTTCAGGGTCCGCAGGACGCGAACTACATCGCGGACAACCTGAAGCCGAAGAAGGCCATGCTGGTGGACGACCAGTCGTCGTACTCCACCGGTCTCGCCGACGCGATCATCCCGGTGCTGAAGGGCAAGGGCATCACGGTCGATCACGAGTCGGTGAACCAGAAGCAGACCGACTTCTCGAGCCTGGTCAGCAAGGTCGACGCCGACACCGGCGTGGTGATCCTGCCCTGGCAGGTGGCGGCCAACGCCCAGCAGCTCGGCCGGAACCTGGCGGAGCAGAACAAGAAGGCCGTGATCTTCGGCACCGACGGTCTGTACTCGCCGGATCAGTTCAAGATCCCGGGCTCGTTCGTCTCGTCGTTCGCGCCGGACATCACGAGCATTCCGGCGGACGCCGACATCGTCCAGAAGGCGAAGTCGAAGTTCGGCTCGTTCGGAACGTTCGGTCCGCCCGTGTACGCCGCGCAGCACGTGGTCGACTCGGCCATCGCAGCGGTGTGCAAGTCCGGGCAGACACCGTCGCGCTCGAACGTGCTCGCCGAGATCAAGAAGACGGACATGCCGGAGTCGATCCTTGGCCAGCCGATCAAGTTCAGCCCCCAGGGCGACCTGATCGGAGCCAAGTTCTTCACGTTCAAGCTCGACCCGAAGGGCAAGTACACCCTCGTGACGGGCTCGTGACCGGCTGACACGCATCAGTCACCGCGCCGCCTCGGCGCGCTCCATTAGATTCGCGGAGCGCGCCGCTGGCGGCGCAGCGACTTCTGGGCTCTCACCACCGTGCATTTCTTTCTTCAGCAGGTCGTCAACGGACTGACCACCGGCAGCCTCTATGCGCTCATCGCGCTGGGCTACTCGATGGTCTACGGCGTCCTCAAGCTCCTGAACTTCGCCCATGGCGACCTCTACATGCTGGGCGCCTTCGTGGGCTACTTCGTGCTCCAGTGGTTCGGCGGCGCGGACGGTTTGTCCATCCCCGTGCCGCTCGTCCTGCTGTTCATGTTCACGGCCGCCGCGTTTTCGATGGGCGGCCTCGGGATGGCGATCGAGCGCTTCGCCTACCGGCCGTTGCGCGACGCACCGCGCATCGCCCCGCTGATCACCGCGCTGGGCGTCTCCTTCTTCCTGGAGAACACGGTGCTGCTGCTCTTCGGCGCGCAGACGCGGATCTACAACACCCCGGATTTCATCTCGTTCAAGACCGGCATTCACATCGGCGCCTTCAGCATCGACATCGTGCGGATCGGGGTGATCGTGCTGGCGCTCGTGTGCATGCTCGCGCTGCGCGAGATCGTGAACCGGACCACGCTTGGCAAGTCGATGCGCGCGGTGGCCACCGACCGCGAGGCCGCCGAGATGCTCGGCATCAACGTGGACCGGACGATCGCGCTGACCTTCTTCCTGGGGTCCGCTCTGGCCGGCATCGCCGGTGTGATGGCCGGGCTCGTGTTCAACCAGGTCTACAACCTGCTCGGCTTCGTGGCCGGGCTGAAGGCGTTCACCGCGGCGGTGGTGGGGGGCATCGGCTCGCTGCCCGGTGCCGTGCTGGGCGGACTGGTGATCGGGCTCGCGGAGTCGTTCGCCGCCGGCTACATCTCCTCGACCTACCAGAACCTGATCGTGTTCGGCGTCCTGATCGTCGTGATGCTGGTGCGGCCGTCCGGCCTGCTCGGCCACGCGAAGATCGAGAAGGTCTGATGCCGATCGGAGTCGACGAATGGGTGGCGCGCTCGAACGAGCGGGCGGACCAGCTGCCGGGGTGGCGCGGTCGGCTTGCGCGGGACCTCAATCGCGTGGGCTGGTGGCCGAAGCTTGCGGTGTGCGGGGTGCTGGCCGCGCTGTTCCCCCTGCTCGGCCCGAACGACTTCCAGCTCCAGGTGGGCATCAACTCGCTGCTCTTGGCGATGCTCGCGCTCGGGCTGAACATCTCCGTGGGCTGGGCGGGATTGCTCGACCTCGGCTACATCGCGTTCTACGGGTTCGGCGCCTACGGGTTCGCGCTGCTCTCGTCGCAGCAGCTGCACCAGCCGAACGGCATTCACATGCAGGCCTGGCAGTCGATCCCTCTCGTCCTCATCGCAGCCGCGATCCTCGGCTTGCTGGTCGGACTGCCGTCGCGGCGACTGATCGGCGACTACCTGGCCATCGTCACGCTGTTCTTCGGCGAGGTGTTTCTCGAGTTCACCACCAACGTCGCCACCGACAAGCTGGGCGGGCCGAACGGCATTCCCGCGATCGATCCGATCAAGGGCTTCGGCCACCAGATCCTCAGCCTCAAGGGCTACTACTACTTCCTGCTGGTCGCGATCCTGGTGGTGATCGCCGCCTTGCACCTGTTGGACGCATCGCGGACCGGGCGCGCGTGGCGGGCAATTCGTGAGGACCCGCTGGCGGCGAATCTCATGACCATCCCGGTCAACCGGCTGAAGCTGATGGCGTTCTCGTTCGGCGCCGTTGTCGCCGCCCTGGCGGGGACGATCTTCGCGGCGCAGCAGGGCGCGGTGTTCCCCACCGACTTCGACACGCCGTTCCTCATCTTCATCTACGCCGGGCTCATTCTCGGCGGCTCGGGCTCGATCGCCGGCGCCGTGATGGGCGGGCTCGTGGTTAGCGTCACGCTGGAGTTCCTTCGCAATCCCACGGAGGCCGGCTATCTCTTCTACGGCCTGATCATCTTCACGCTGATCATGCGGATGCGGCCGTGGGTGAAGCTCGCGGCGATTGTCGTGGGCACGGTGGCGTTCGGCTTCATCGCGCGCGCCGTCGTCGGTGCGGTTTCTTCCGCCGCGACCGCCGGCTCGCCTCACTCCGGCGGCTGGGTCGGCGACGTTCTCGACCACTGGGTCATCGTCCCGGCCAACCCGAAGAACTTCGGCAACATCTGCTTCGTCGTGCTGGTCTGCTCGCTGATCGCGCTGGTGCAGATGAAGAACAAGCGGCTGCGGACGATCCTGCTCATCCCCGTGATCTACCTCGCGGCGGTGGTCTGGGAGTCGCGGCTGGCGGTCGAGCCGAGCATCACCCGCCAGATCCTGATCGGCGCGATCCTCATCGTGATGATGAACGCGCGGCCGCAGGGGCTCTTGGGGAAGCGAAGAGTGGAGGTCGTCTAGTGGCGCCTCTGCTCGAGCTCGACCGGGTTGGTCTGGCCTTCGGCGGCCTCCACGCTCTGCGCGACCTGGAGTTGGTCATCGACGAGGGCGAGATCGTCAGCGTCATCGGCCCGAACGGCGCCGGGAAGACCACGCTGTTCAACTTGGTGACCGGCATCTATGAGCCGACGTCGGGGGACATCCGGTTCGCCGGCGAGTCGGTGGTCGGCAAGCAGCCGTTCCAGATAACGCGGCTGGGCATAGCGCGCACGTTCCAGAGCCTGCGGCTGTTCTTGAACATGACCGTGAAGGAGAACGTGATGGCCGCGACCTACGGCCACACGCACGCGACGCCGCCGGAATCCATCCTGCGCCTGCCTCGCGCGCGGCGGGAGGAGCGCGAGGTGAAGGCGCAGGCGGAGGATGTCCTGGGCTTCTTCGGCGAGCGCCTCATGGGCTACCGCTGGGACCAGCCCGCCTATGTTCTCTCTTACGCCAACCGGCGCCGGCTGGAGATCGCACGCGCGATGGCCGCCCAGCCCCGGTTGCTGTTGCTGGACGAGCCCGCCGCCGGAATGAACCCGAACGAGACACTGGAGATCACCGAGTTGATCGGCCGCCTGCGCGACGAGCGCGGGCTGACGATCTTGGTCATCGAGCACGACATGCACGTGGTGGAGGGGATCTCGGACCGTGTCGTGGCGCTGGATCACGGCGAGAAGATCGCCGAGGGCTCGTTCGAGCAGGTGGCGACGCACCCGTCGGTGGTGGAGGCTTATCTCGGCCGCAACCCGGAAGCGCTGGCGGAGGAATAGGCGTGCTGCTGCAGCTCGAAAACGTGACGACGTACTACGGCCAGATGCGGATCCTCGAGGGGATCAATCTGGAGGTGGGCGAGGGCGAGCTCGTGTCGCTGCTGGGCGGCAACGCGTCCGGGAAGTCGACGACCTTGAAGACGGTGCTGGGCGTGGTGAAGCCGCGCTCAGGCCGCGTGCTGTTCAAGGGCGACGACGTGACGGGCTGCGGAGTCCCGGAGCGGATCAGCCGCGGGATGGCGATCGTGCCGGAGAACCGCCGGCTGTTCGGCGACATGAGCGTGCGCGAGAACCTGGAGCTGGGGGCGACGCTGCGCCGCGGCGAGGACCTGAGCGAGGACTTCGACCGAGTGCACTCGCTGTTCCCCCGACTGCACGAGCGCAAGGACCAGCTCGCGTGCACGCTTTCGGGCGGAGAGCAACAGATGGTGGCGATGGGCCGAGCGCTGATGTCGAAGCCCAAGCTGCTGCTGATGGACGAACCCTCAATGGGCCTGGCGCCGGCGCTGGTGCAGCAGAACTTCGAGATCATCAAACAGGTCCACGAGAACGGCGTGGCCGTGCTGATGGTCGAGCAGAACGCGACGATGGCGCTGTCGATAGCCGACCGCGGCTACGTGCTGGCGACGGGCGAGATCGTGCTGCAGGACAAGGCCGGCGCCCTGCTCGAGAGCGAGGATCTGAAGCGGGCTTATCTCGGGCGCTGAGCGGCGCTCAGGCGAGCGAGAGCACGGTGACTTTCCGGACTCCACGCGGAGTCGGCACGTCCACCAGCTTGCCCGCCTTGGCGCCCACGAGCGCGCGGGCCAGGGGGGAATCGAACGACAGCTTGCCGTCGGACGGCGCGGCGTCCAACGCCGAGACGAGCGTGAAGGTGTCCTCGCGCCCGGAGCCCTCGTCCCGCAGGGTCACGGTCGTGCCGAGCGCGACGACGTCGGCCGCCGGGGCCGTCTCCTGAACCTCGGCGCGGAGCAGCTTGTCGCGGAGGGTGAGGATCTTGGTCTCGAGCAGCGCCTGGGAGTTCTTGGCGTCGTGGTACTCGGCGTTCTCCTTCAGGTCGCCGAACTCGCGCGCGGTCTTGATGCGGTCGGCGATCTCCCGCCGACCTTCGGTTTCGAGACGCTCGATCTCACGCTTCAGCGCCTCGTGGCTTTCGACTGTCATGACGACGGAGTCGGACATGGGCTCGTTTCTGTCGGCCTGGGAAGTGGCGGCCCGGATGTGTCCGGGACCATGGACACTATCGACCGGTGGACCCGCTGCCTGAGGGACCGGTCGTCTATCTGCTGCGCTGCCGCGACGGAAGCCTCTACACCGGCTGGACGAACGACCTCGCGCGGAGGCTGCGAGCGCACAGCGCGGGCAAGGCGAGCCGGTATACCCGAAGCCGGTTGCCGGTGGAGCTCGTGGGGGTGCTGAGGCAGCCCGATGCGACGAGCGCCCGTCGCGAGGAGGCGAGGATCAAGCGCCTGCCGGCGGCGGCGAAGCTGGGACTCGTCCCCGGCCCGGGCTGAGCTCCCGCGGACGCGGAGTCAGGCGTCGCGGCCGGGAAGCTGCTCGTCGTCCACCCAGTCGAGCCAGGCGCCGCGTGCCGATACCTGCTCGCCCGCGACGCGCAGCGCCGTATAGGCGCTGAGCTCCGCCGTGGTACCGATGGCGGCGTCGTAGCGGGCCTGAGAGCGATGCTGTTCGTCGAGGGCCGTCTCCAACCGGCGGACCGCGAGGTCGTGTTCGCTGCTCGTCGCGGCGACCATTACTCCGTCACTCCGGGTTCAGGTGCGTCAAGCGCGCTCGCCGGCTCCGCTCGGTCGGCAGCCGCGAGCTTTCGAGCTGCCTTCTTGGCCTGCTTCTCCTCTCGGCGCTCGCGGAGCCGGCTCTCGCGGGCACGCTTTGACATCGTGATCCTGGTCTTGCCGCTTGAGGCCATGCCTCTCCCTCCGGGGTGGCGTGCACAGCGAAACGCGGAGGCCGCTGGAAGGCAACGACTGCGGAGACGCGGGCACTGCTCAGCCGAGCTGGATGCTCGACGCGTACGCTGACTCTAGCGGCCGCCGCCCGGTACCCGTCAGATCAGGAGTCGCCGGGGTCGACCAGCTCGAGCGCGCCAAAGCCCGGCACAGGGCCGTCGGTCAGGAACATCTCGACGGTGAGGTCGGGCTCGACGTGAGCCTGGCTGAGGAACGCGAGCACCTTGCGACCGGTCAGCTCCTCGATCATCTCGCTGTAGCGGGTCTTCATCAGCCGCTGGAAATCGCGGCGCATCTCGAGCACTCGGTGCGGCTCGCCGCCCTCCATCATCGTCTTCTCGATTGCGGTGAACCCGTTGCTCAGAACGCAGACGATGAGGTTGTCGAGCACGTAGGTCTTGGCCTTGATGGGCCCGCGGCCGTAGTGCTCGCGCATCAGCGCGACGATTCGGTTTGTGATCTCGGACAGCAGCTTGCCGCCGGCCAGCGGCTCATCCGATTCCAAGTCGCTCATACCCTGCGAGAAAAGGTCTGGTGAGTCGGCGAAACCGCGGAAATCCTACCGACGCCTGCCCGCCCCGGGAATCGACTAACCTCAGACAGGTCGAGGCCAGCCGACGGGGCCAACGTGGCACGGTCAGCAGGCTTCGCCAGCGGAGCGACTCGCGCTCGTGGCGGCCGGCAATGGCGGCACGTGGGGGCGTTGCACCGGCAACGTTCATCCCTGCACTGGAGTCGCCATGTCCGTTCCATCGAAGGACGCCGTCTGGTACGACGCCCTCGCCCCCTACGCACAGCCGCGGCTCGGCCGAAGCATCGTCGAAGTCGCCACCTCGGTGCTGCCCTACCTCGCGCTGTCGGGTCTGATCTTCGCGACACTTGGCGTCTCGATATTCCTGACGCTCGCCCTGGCGATTCCGGCCGCGGGCTTCCTCGTCCGGACGTTCATCGTGTTCCACGATTGCGGGCACGGTTCGATGCTGCCGTCCAAGCGCGCCAACGCGTATCTCGGCGCGTTCACAGGGCTCCTCGTCCTGGCGCCGTTCACGCGCTGGCGCCACGACCACGCCGTGCACCACGCCACCTCCGGCGACCTCGAGCGGCGCGGGGTGGGGGACGTGCTCACGCTCACGGTCGCCGAGTACCGCGCACGCTCCCCGCGCGGCCGGCTCGCCTATCGCCTGATCCGCAACCCGCTCGTGATGTTCGGGCTCGGCCCCGTGTTCGCGATGATGATCGGCCCGCGGGTGGTGTCGAAGGGGGCGCGGCCGCGAATGCGCAACAGCGTGCTGGCCACAGATCTGGCGCTCGCCACGATCGTCGCGGGGTTCTGCCTGCTCATCGGCTGGGAGCAGTTCCTGCTCGTGTGGGGGCCGTCGGCCATGCTGGCCGGGTCCGTGGGCATCTGGCTGTTCTACGTGCAGCACCAGTTCGAGGACGCGTACTGGCAGAACGCCGAGGACTGGACCTACGCGGAGGCCGGGCTACGCGGCGCCTCCCATCTGCGGCTGCCCAAGGTGCTGCAGTTCTTCACCGGCAACATCGGGCTCCACCACGTTCACCATCTCAACGCGCGCATCCCCAACTACAACCTCCAGGCGGCTCACGACGCGAACCCGGTGTTCCACAGCGTCCCGACGCTCTCGCTCTGGGACGGGCTGCGGGCCGTCGGGCTCAAGCTGTGGGACGAGGACAGCGGCAAGCTGGTGACGTTCGCCCAGGCGCGCGCGGTCGTCGCCACGTCACCGCTTCTCGAACACCAGTCTGTAGTGGTCGAGTAGCTCCCGCTCGAAGCAGACCTGGTTGGCGCTCACGCCGGACGTGAACGCCAGCCGGAAGTCGGCGCTGGTCAGCCAGCGAGGCAGCAGGCGCAGCTTGAGCAGCGACTTCCTGAGGCTTCGTGCACCAATCCGAGCGTTCCACTGGCGGATGGTCTCGATGTAGTCGAGCCGGCCGCTCACGCTCGACACCACGCGGAAGTGGGGCTCGGCGCAGCCGACCACCTGCTCCTGGCCGAATGGCAGCCACGAGCCGGGGAACTGCCGCCCGAGTAGCGCGATGTACCACTCGTCGGAGTCCCGCGGTGGGACCGCCTGAAGCGCCTCCATGTCGATCTGCTCCCGGGGGATCATGTTGCGGCCGAACACCATCGTCTGGAGGTAGAAGCGGCCGGAGCCGGGCAGCAGGTCCGCCACGCGGGCGAACAGGCCGCGATAGAGCTCCTCCTGGCGTCCCGCCTGGTAGTCCTCGGGGCTGCAGAAGTGCTCGAAGGCACCGAGGCTCGCGATCGCGTCGAAGGCGCCGAAGCCGTCGCGTGTGACCTCCCTCGCGTCCTGAAGGTGCACGTCCAGGCCCTGGCGGCGACACGCGGCGAGCTGCGCCGAGGACAGGGTCACCCCGACCCCGGTGCCGCCGCACCGGCGGATGTAGTCGAGCAGCGGTCCCCAACCGCACCCGAGGTCGAGCACACGCCGGCCCGGGCCGATCCCGATCTGCTCGGCCACGTAGTCGTGCTTTCGCCGCTGGGCCTGCTCGAGGCTCAGCGAGAAGTCGCCGTCGTACTTGGCCCCGCTGAAATCAGCGAGCTCACCCAGGCTGAGGCGGATTACCCGATCGGTCAGCGAGTAGGTGAAGTCAATGTCGCGGCGGTCGGCCATCGTTGCGCGCGGCGGCCTGATGGCGCTTTTTCTCCGCAGCGCTCATCTGCCTGATGACCAGTGAGCCGTTGCGCACCTGGCGCTGCATCTCCGCCAGGCGCTCCTGCCGCAGCTCCTCCCGCCTCTCTTGCGGCGTCTTCATCGCTTACCGAGTCTAGTCTGCCGCCGCGCTGTCTAAAGAATCGCCGTTCGGCGGAACTATTTGCCGAGTGATCACGTCGTCCATGTAGGGCCGGCCGAGACCGGCTGGCCGTCCGGCGACTTCAGGAGGAACCCCATGCACGTTTCGAGGCGAGCGGCGGTGGCGACGCTGTCCATCGCGGCCCTGGCGGGATCGGCCACCACGGCGGTCACCGCCCTGGGGCACGGCGAAAACCACCACGGCAAGGACGACAGCAGGCATCACAGGCGGGTGATCCTCGACGTGCCGATGGCGCCCAGCGTTCCAGCCGATCAGCCCATCCACAAAGTCACCGCGGGCGGCGCCCCGTGGGTGCTCAAGAAGGGTGAGGCGACGCTCAGGCAGAACGGCGCCCTCAGGGTGACGGTCCGCGGCCTTGTGATCCCCGTGGCGCCGGGCAACGGCACGCCCGGTCCGGTGACGACCGTGACCGCTTCCCTCTATTGCGGTCCCGACTCGGCCGCGGCCGTCGGGACGACGCCCGCGTCGCCGATCGACATGCGGGGCAACGCCCGGATGTCGGGGACCATCACGCTGCCCGCCAAGTGCCTTGCCCCGATCGTGCTCGTTCACCCGAACGGGAGCGACGCCGCGTACATCGCCGCCAGCGGATTTGGGGGCTAGCCCGTAACTACTTGAAAGCCCCGACGGGCTTGAAGAGCTCGTCGCCGCCCATCGCCTTCGCGACCAGGTTGGCCGTCATCGCCAGGTGGTCGTGCAGGGCGAGGGCGGCTTTTTCGCCGTCGTGGTCGATGCAGGCCTTGAGGATCACTTCGTGCTCGCCGCGGCGGGCGTCGAGCTTGCGCTTCATCGGCGCGGCGAGCCGGTAGCGCTCGCTGGTCTCCCAGAGGGGGCGGATCAACCGCAGCAGCCAGTTCGAGCCGGCCGCGTCGTAGAGCGCGAAGTGGAATGCGGTGTGCGCGGCCCAGGTGGCGGTCGAGTTGTCGTCGGGCAGCTTGTTGAGCGCCTCCAGGCGATCCGCGGCGATCGTCGCCTGCTCCTCGGTGAAGTGGGCCGCCGCGCGCTCCACCGTCAACGGCTCGAGCGCCAGGCGCGCCTCGTACACCTCCGCCAGGTCGTCGATGGACAACTCGGTGACGCGGGCGCCCCGGTGCGGGATGTTCTCCACCAGGCCGGCCGCGTCCAGCCGCCGCACCGCCTCGCGGATCGGCATCGCGCTCATGTCCAGAACCTCGGCGAGGTCCTCGATCGGCAGCCGCTCGCCCGGCGACAGCCGGCCGGTGAGGATCGCATCGTGGAGCGCGTCGAACGCCTTCTCGGCGAGGGTGCGGTGGCCGCCGGCGATCGCTATCTCGCCGAGCCGGTCCAGCGATCTCGTCATCGGCTGCCGCTTCCCGCCTGCTGCGCTACGAGGAGCACTCCGTCGATCTGGTCAGAGACGATTGCCGGGAGGTTGCGCTGGAGGAGCGACGACAGAACCCCACGTATACGGACGTCGGCATTCCACGAGGCGGCCGAGCCGCCGTCGTCGTCAGAAGAGAGATCGAGCGACACCGACATCCAGACCTCGTTCTCGCCGGCGGTCCCGGTTCCCACGATGCGCACATGCTCCCCCTCGCGGCGGTCGGCAATCTCGAACTCCATGCGGAGCGGGGTCTGTCCGAGGCCGGTCCCGACCCGCACGGTGGCGCTGAAGTTGGCGTCGTCGCGCACGTCGACCGTGTCGACGTGGGGGAGCGCGTCGCCCAGCCGGGCGGGATCGGAGAGGACGGCCCACAGCTCGGCCGGGGGCATCGGCACGGTGGAGCGCCCGGAGACGTTCACTTCGACGTCACCGAGACCCCTCGCGGCGCCCCGAGCGACGCGGACCGCATCAGCTCATAGACCCGTTCGGCGTTGTTGTGCGTGTCGTAGACGATGTGCGCGCCCTCCGGCAGCGCGTCCTGGATCGCGCTGCAGATCGTGGACAGCGGCGCTCCGCCGCCCTCGCCCATCCCCTTCGCCCCGTTCGGGGTGAACGGCGATGGCCGCTCGATGTCGTCGTACTTGAGCATCGGAATATCGAGCGAGGTGGCCACGTGGTAGTCCATGAACGTCGCGTTCAGGAGCTGCCCGTCGGCGTCGTAGTTGAACGCCTCGTACAGCGCCGCGCCGATCCCGTGCCCGGTGGCCCCGTGCACCTGGCCCTCGACGATCTGCGGGTTGATCTTGCGGCCGCACTCGTCCACGGCGGCGTAGTCCAGCAGCTCGACGGCGCCGGTCTCCTCGTCCACCTCCACGACCGCGGCGTGCACCTGCGACGCGTAGGTCAAGGTCAACTGCCCGGTCTTGTCCTCCGAGTTGGGGACGGCGAACGGCGGCCGGTAGACGTGGCGGCAGTTCAACGAGACCGAATCGGCGAGCTCGCCGGGTAGCTCGGCCACATTCGAGAACACGGTGGCCGCGATGCCGATGAACGGGATCGCCGCCTCGGGGTTGCCGGCGAGGCGCACGAAGCCCTCGGCCAGCTCGATGTCGTCCTCGTCGGCGCCGAGCATCGCGGCGCCCACGCGCACCATCTCGCCGCGCAGCTTCTCCGCCGCCCCGATCACCGCTCCGAGTCCGGTGACCGCGAACTGGCTCGCGTACGTGCCCGAGAAGCCCACGTACGTGTGGTTCGCCTTGTTGTAGCCCGCGCGCACGTGGACCATCTCGGGAGTGACGCCGAGGATGTCGGCCACCACCTGCGCGGCGGTGGTCTCGTGGCCCTGGCCCTGCGGCGTGGTGCCGAGCGTGACGGTCACCTCGCCGTACAGATCGAGCTTGCAGAACGCCGCCTCGCCGTTGCCGGAGAACGGCAGCTCGGGGTTGATGAGCCGCGACTGGCCGAAGTTGTTGGTGCCGGAATCGAGCGTGGTGCCGATCCCGATGCCGATCCGCTTGCCGCTCCCGGCAGCTTCCTCCTGCCGCTTGCGAACCGCCGGGTAGTCGATGAGCTCGAGCGCCTTGTCGAGCATCGCGTGGTAATCGCCCGAGTCGTAGATGCAGCCGTTCGGCGCCTCGTAGGGAAAGTCCTCGGGCTGGATGTAGTTGAGCTTGCGCAGCTCGACGGGGTCGAAGCCGAGCTCGCGGGCGACCGTGTCGACGATCCGCTCGATCATCCACAGGTGCTGGAGCCGCGAGTAGCCGCGGTTCGGGCCGACCGGGCACTTGTTCGTGAACGTCTCCGTGTAGTCCACGTGGATGTGCTTGAACTTGTAGTTGCCCGGCACGACCTGCGACCAGATCACCGCGCCGAGCGGCTCGTAGCGCATGTAGGCGCCGGCGTCGTCGAACGCGCGCAGCTTGAAGCCGAGGATGGTGCCGTCGCTCATCACCGGCACCTCGATGTCGAGGAACGTGCGCTCGTTGCCGTGGGCGGACGCGGCCAGGTGCTCCCAGCGGTACTCGGTCCACTTCACCGGGCGGCCGGCCTTGCGCGACAGCAGGGCGAGCGCGGTCAGGTACGTGTAGCTCGTGATCTTGATGCCGAAGCCGCCGCCGATGTCCTGGGTGACGAACTGCATGTGGTCGATGCCCAGGCCGATCGCTGGTCCGAGGAACATCGCCGCGAACATCGGCATCTGGTTGTTGGTCCTGAACTCGCAGACGCCGGTGCCCGGGTCCCAGTTCACGAGCGCGGCGCTGCACTCGAGCGGCGCCGACGAGAAGCGGTGGAAGTGGAGGCGGTCGATGCGCACCACGTGGTCGGCGCTCTCGAGCGCCCAGTCCACGTCGCCGTAGTCGTACACCCCGTGCCAGCCGACGTTCGAGCCGACGTCCTCGTGGATGATCGGCGCGTCCGGCTCGACCGTGGCCACGCCGTCGACCACCGCGGGCAGCACGTCGTACTCGATCTCCACGAGCTCGGCGGCGTCGCGCGCCAGCTCGCGTGACTCCGCGAGAACGGCGACCACCGGCTCGCCCATGAAGCGCGCCTTGTCGACCGCCATGCAGTAGTCCTTGGCGTTCGCGCCCGGCTCCGGAGCCATCTGGAAGTACGGCTCCTGGAGCTCACCGACCTCCTTGCCGGTGAGCGTCGCGTAAACGCCAGGAACCGCCTCGCACTTGGAGACGTCTATCGAAACTATGCGGGCGTGCGCGTGGGGCGAGCGTACGAAGTGCACGTAGCCCATGCGGTGCATCCAAAGGTCGTCCACGAAGGCGCCCTGGCCCTTGAGCAGGCGCTTGTCCTCCTTGCGGGGAACGTTCTTGCCGGACCACTGGCCCAGCCGCTCGTCCTGCTCGACCGGCTCGTAGGGAAGCGTCTTGGCGTCGGGGTTCATTTGGCGGCCGCCGCCTCGATCGACTTGACGATGTTCGTGTAGCCCGTGCAGCGGCAGATGTTGCCCTTGAGCGCGCGCCGGATCTCCTCGGTCGACGGGTTGGGGTTCTCGGCGAGCAGGGTCTTCGCGTTGAGGAGAACGCCCGGCGTGCAGAAGCCGCACTGGAGACCGTGGTGCTCGCGGAATGCCTCCTGCAGCGGGTCGAGGCCGTCGGGCCCGTCGCCCATGCTCTCGATCGTCTCGATCGTGCGGCCGTCGGCCTGGGCCGCGAGCATCATGCAGCTCTTCATCGGCCGGCCGTCGACGAGGATCGTGCAGGCGCCGCAGTTGCCCGTGTCACAGCCGATGTGCGTGCCGCGCATGCCGAGCGTGTCGCGGATGAAGTGCACGAGGAGCTGGCGCGACATCACGTTGTGCGTCTGCTGCTCGCCGTTGATCGTCAGCTCGATCGTGTGCACCGCACCGCTGTCAGCCATCTGGTTGAGAACCTCCCGTCGCTGAGAGAACCGCGCGCCCGGCCATCACGCACGCCATGTCCCGCCGGTAGCCGCCGCTCGCGTGGGAGTCCGACGGCGGCTGCAGTCCCTCGCCCGCGGCGGCGGCCGCGCTCTTGATCGCGTCCGGCGAGGGCTTCTCGCCGCGCAGCTTGTCCTCCATCGCCGTTGCCCGCACCGGCGTGCCGGCCACGCAGCCCAGCACCACGCGAATGTCCTCGATCGTGCCGTTGCTCCGGACAACGGCTGCCGCGCGCGCGAGGGCCCATGACTCGCGCGCAATCGGCAGCGATCGGTAGCCCGTGCCCGCGCCACCCAGTGCCGGCAGCGTGACGCTGCTCAGCAGCTCCCCGGGTTCCAGCGCGGTGCGATGGGCGCCGCTGAAGAACTCCTCGGCGGGGAGCGTGCGCTCTCCGCCAGGGCCAGTGATGTTCATCGTGGCGCCCAGGGCGACCACGAGCGGCGGGAAGTTCGATGCGGGGTCCGCGAAGCAGATGTTGCCGCCGAAGGTGCCGCGGTTGCGGACCTGGCGGTCGACGGTGACGCTCGCGACCTCGGAGACCACGGGGTGGGAGGCGCGCAGCGCGTCGGAGTGCTCGAGCTCGGCGTAGGTGACGCCGGCGCCGACCGTGACGGCGTCACCGCCGGCGTCGATCGAGCGCAGCTCCTCGAGGCGGCTGATGTCCACCAGCAGGTCCACGCTCGCGGCGCGGTGCTTCAGCACGTTGAGCAGGCTCTGGCCGCCGGCGAGGGGGCGCGAGTTCGCGGTCGAGGCGAGCAGCTCGCACGCTTCCTGAAGCGAATCCGGACGTACGTAGTCGGTCGCGGCTAGCAGCATGGGCCCCGAGGCAAGCTCTCAGAAGTTTGATCGAATGTCAAGTTTGCGAAAAAGGCCGCCGTTGAGCAGCCGCTGGGCGACGATACGGCCCGAAGCGGCGTTGAGTCCAGGGCCCGGGAACGTGGCCGCGCCGACCATGAAGAGGTTCTTCACGGGCGTCGCGTGGGAGCCGTAGCGGGGCATCGGCCGCCACAGATATGCCTGGCCCAGCTCGCACGAGCCGGCGTAGATGTCGCCGTTCACGAGGTTGGGATTCCGGCGCTCGAGCTCGTCGGGGTTGAGCACGTAGGCCCCGCCGCGGGCGGCCGGCCAGTTGTCCACGTGGGGGTCGAGCTTGGCGAGCACGCGCTCGGCGTAGGCGGCCGTCAGTTCGTCGGTCCAGGTGCCGTCGCCCACGTCGATCTCGCCGGCGGCGTCGCCGCGGGGGCGGTGCGGCACCTCCTGGAGCTGGATCCAGAGAATGCCGGCGCCGTCGGGGCAGCGGCTCGGGTCCACGCGCGCGGGCTGGCCCACCACCACGGTGGGGTCCTGCGGCA
>DATNBJ010000029.1:0-2157 GCA_035572055.1 Thermoleophilaceae bacterium
GAGCCGGCGTAGATGTCGCCGTTCACGAGGTTGGGATTTCGGCGCTCGAGCTCGTCTGGGTTGAGCACGTACCCCGACCCGCGGGCGTCGGGCCAGTTCTCCACGTGCGGCTCGAGCTTTGCCAAGACGCGCTCGGCGTAGGCGGCCGTGAGCTCGTCGGTCCAGGTGCCGTCGCCCACGTCGATCTGGCCGGCGGCGTCGCCGCGCGGGCGGTGCGGCACCTCCTGGAGCTGGATCCAGAGGATGCCGGCGCCGTCGGGGCAGCGGCTCGGGTCCACGCGCGCGGGCTGGCCCACCACCACGGTGGGGTCCTGCGGCAGCAGGCCGGCGGTGGCCTGGGCGCAGGCGAGCGACACGCCGTCGATGCCGTCGCAGAGGTGGACGATCGCCACGTCGTTCAGACGCTCGTCCTTCCAGCGCAGCGGTTCCTTCAGCGCCACGTGTATCTGCGTGCCGGAGCGCGTGCCGTAGCGGTAGCGCTTGCCGTCACGGACGGCGTCGGTGGGTGCGGCGCCGTCGGGGAGGAGGCGGCCGTAGAGCTGAGTCGGGGTCACGTTGGCGATCACCGCGCGCCGGGCGACGATCTCCTCGTCGCCGGCCACGACGCCCGCCGCGGCGCCGGCGCGGACGGTGATGCGCGAGACGTCGACGCCGGTCGTCACCTTGCCGCCGTGCGCGCCGATCAGACCCTCGAAGGCGCGCACGAAGCCGAGCGATCCTCCCTCCACCACCGGCAGTCCGATCTGGTGGAGCGTGCCCGCGATCGCCAGCGACTGGAAGCCGCTGCCGGCCTCGTCCGGCGCGAGTCCGGTGTGCAGCGCCCAGGCCGCGTAGAGATCGCTGACCTCGCGGCCCTCGAAGCGCGTGTCGTACCACGCTCGCGCGGAGGAGACGACGCCGCCCGCCAGGCCGATCGCGTCGCGGTGGCCGAGCTGGCGGCGCAGCTTCCACGCGAGCTTCGCCGCCGACAGCGAGTGCAGCTCGGTGCCGAGCAGCTCGCCCAGCGTCCCGATCGAGGCGCCGAACTCCTCGAGCTCGCGCATGTAGGCGTCGCGGTCGGGCGGCGCGAAGCCCTCCACGGTCTTGCCCGGGTCGCGGTAGGCCACGATCGCGCGGCCGTCAGGCGTCACGCCCGCGGTGGTGGCGTCGGGCGTGTCGGCGTAGCGCAGCCCGTGCGCTGCGAGCTCGTCACCGAGCTCGGCCCACGCCCCCGAGATGTGGAACAGCGGATGCCAGGACGAGAAGGTGTCGTGCTTGAAGCCCGGCTCGGTGAGCTCCTCGGTGGCGATCGCCCCGCCCGCCACCGCGTTGCGCTCGAGCACCTCCACCTCCCAGCCGGCGCGCGCGAGGTAGGCGGCGGCCACGAGCCCGTTGTGCCCGCTGCCGACTACGACGGCGTCAACGGTCCGGTTCAAGCGAGTGGGTTCGGCTCGGTTCCGTCGAAGACCTGCATGGGCACGCTCGACAGCGGCTCGCCGCCGTCCGCCCCGATTCGCCACGTGTCCTGCATGTAGAGGCAGGCGCGCTCGCCCTCGGCGATCGCGTGCGGATGCATCGAGAACACCATGTTCTCCTTCAGCTCGAGCTCGACGCCCTCGCCGATCTTCGGGAACTCGATCATCGTCATGCCGATGGAGTGGCCGGTCACGTGGCCCAGCGGGAAGCCGCGGTCGTGAAACGGCTTCGACACCGCCATGTGCACGTCGTGCGCCGTCGCGCCCTCCTTCATCGTCCGGCGAGCGGCCTCGAAGTACTCCTCGTAGGCGTCGAGCATGCGCTGGGTCTCGTCGCTCAGCTTGCCCTTCGTGAGCGGGCGCGAGAACTCCACCCAGTGGCCGCCCGGGCCGGCGATCTCGAGCGAGTAGAGCAGCAGGTCGTTGGGGTCGATCGGGCGGTCGATCTCGGGGATGCGGAACTCGGGAGTCGACGCGCCGTCGCCGCCCCACAGCACCATGTCCATCGTCTGGCGACCGGTGCCGCGGCGCACGAACTCGTCCTCGGCCGCGGCCATCAGCTCCACCTGCGTCCTGCCCGGCTCGTAGGCCGCGTGCACGATCCAGAAGCCCGCCTCGTTGATGGCCATGCTCTCGCGGACGAGCTCCATCTCCTCGTCGCTCTTCACCGCGCGCGAGAGGTCGAAGGGCACGTCGAAGTCCA
>DATNBJ010000030.1:0-7396 GCA_035572055.1 Thermoleophilaceae bacterium
GCACGGAGCCCAACCGGATGACCGCCCGGTCGCGTGCATTCGCCCGATCGAACGACATGTGGGCTGAGCGCGCGAGCGTGGGCACGAGGGCGAGCCTTGCCGTATCTCCTTGCGAGTTGACGCTCGTGAGGATGAACACGAGCACCACGATGTGCCAGTACTGGAGCAGTCCCGCGAGGTGAAGTGCCGGGATCGTCGCGACGGTCGCCGCGCTCAAGAGGTCCGCGAGCACACTGGCCCGCCGGAAGCCCAACCGGTCGACGAGCGGCCCCCCGAGGATCGGCGTTAGCAGCCCCAGGGCGAACGCGGCCGCCACGAGCCCCACCTTCGCGGCGCTGCCGGTGGTCTGGAGGACGAACCACGGGCCCGCGACGATCGTCATGGCGTTGCCGACCTGGGAGATGCCCGCGGCCGTGAACAGCGAATAGAGCGGGCGCCGGTCCGGGGCCGCTCTTGCCCCGTCTCTCACTCCGTTCGCGGCGCCGTCTTCCATGTCTATCTGCCCGTTCTGTCCATTTCGGTGATCAGTCGGTAGAGCACACGGCAGAAAAGATCTCCCGCAGGCGGTCGATGAAATGCAGATGGCCCTCTCCGGGGTAGAACGTGGCTTGGCAGCCGGGGATGACGGATGCCAGATGGCGTCCCATGCTGACGGGAGCGTTGGCGTCCTGCTCCCCGTGCCACAGGTGCACGGGGATGCGAATCTCCTCCGGTCGAAACCCCCACGGCCGGGCGTAGAGTCCCATCTCCCACGCGGGCCCACGGCCCCCATCGCGGAACGCCTCGGAGAGGCTTTCCACGAGTATCTCTTTCACGCCCGGCCGGTCCAGGTATCTCTTGTCCACTGCGCCCACGCCGCTCTCCAGGACGCGATCCGGACGTCGACGCACTGACACGGCCGTCGCGGCAAATACGACCCGCCGCGCGATGGCCTGACGCCCCACCAGTTGGAAGGACAACCGGTTCCGCCAGCCCATGCCCGAGAGCACGCCGGAGACATCGAGAGGAGCGAGGGAACTTACGATCCCCGCACGGGTGACCTGCGTCGGGAGCTTCGAGGCGCAGACAACTGCGTACGGGCCCCCGCCGGAAATCCCCAACACCGCGAAACGCTCCAGGCCAAGAGCCGCAATCAGCTCGAGGACGTCGTCAGGCCAATCCACGAAAGTGCGGCCCGCTTCATAGTCCGACAGGCCCATGCCCGGCCGGTCAACGGCAATCAGCCGGACGCCTTCCGTCCTCGCCGCCTCGTCGCCGAGACGCCCCTCGAGCCGAGACCCAGGCCAGCCGTGAAAGTAGAGGAGGGGCCGGCCGCCGCGATCGCCCCATTCCGCATAGCCCAATCCGCGGCCATCATCAAGTCGCACCGTGTGGTCGGGACGTTGCGCCCCCACAGCGGCAGTCTACGGCGGGATGTGGCAAGACGTGGGGCCCGCGGGTGTCCCCGGACGCGACGGGACGTATCGTGGTCGAGTGCTCAGGATCCGCAACGCCGCCGGACCGGAGGCGCCTGTGCTCGAGGCGTTGCAGCGCCGCTCCTCTGACGTCTGGGCCGAATATCGCGCACAGCTCGCGGCGCATCCGGATGCGATCGATCTGCCGCAATCGTTCATCGACAGCGGCTGGGTACGCGTAGCGGTCGAGGGCAACGAGACGCCGATCGGCTTCTCGGTCGTGATCCCATCGGACGGGGCGGTGCACGAGCTCGACGGGCTGTTCGTGGAACCGGCCCACATGCGGCGCGGCGTCGGGCGCGCCCTGGTCGAAGACGCTGCCACACGCGCGTCAGGTGAGGGCGCCGAGCTGCTGGAGGTGACCGCGGGTCCCGCCCAGCGGTTCTACGAGACGGTCGGATTCCAGCTCGTGGGCGCCACGGACACCAGGTTCGGCCCGGCCGTCCGCATGCGCCGTGCGCTGCGCGGCTAGCGGCCGTCTGGCCGGACGGGGCGCAGCACGCGCGCCGGGACGCCGCCGACCACCACGCCGGCCGGCACGTCGCGCGTGACGACCGCGCCCGCGGCGACGACCGAGTCCTCGCCCACGGTCACGCCGTGCAGCACGGTCGCGCCCGTGCAGATCCACACGCCGCGCTCGATGGCGATCGGCGCGGCCACGATCCGCCGCCGCCTGAAGGCCGGGTCCAGCGGGTGGCCGGAGCTGATCAGGCTCACCCGGGGGCCGATGAGGACCTCGTCGCCGATGCTGATGCCGCCGATGTCGCTCAGCGTGCAGCCGTGGTTGATGAAGACGTTCCGGCCGACGCGGATGTTCACCCCCTGGTCCGAGTACACCGGAGGGATCAGCCGGAACGTCGGATCGATCTCACCGCCCGTCAGCTCCGCCCACGCGGCGCGGATCGCGTCCTGATCGGCGTACGGCAGGCGGTTGAGGCGCTCGGTCAGCGCGATCGCGCGGTCGACCCGCTCGAAGATCGGGCGGGCCTCCGGCGCACGGACCTCCATCGACCAGCCATGCGCGCCCCCGTCCATGCGCCCAGGCTAACCGTCGGGCCGGCCCGCTAGACGACCTCGGCCCCCGCCGCGCGCAGCTCGTCGAGCGCGCGCTCGGAGTCGCCCGCGTGCACGTCCACGCCGCGGACCGCGCTCGTGTCCACCGTCACCGAGAGCCCCTCGCGCAGCGCGTCCAGCGCCGTGTTCTTCACGCAGTAGTCGGTGGCCAGGCCGACCACGGTCACCGAGTCGATGCCGCGGTCGCGCAGGAGCGAGGCGAGCGGGGTCTCGTCGAACCCCGAGTAGCCCTCGGTGCCGGGGTTCTGGCCCTTGTCGACGATCTGGTCGATCGGGGACCGGTCGAGCGCGGCGTGCAGCTCGGCGCCGTGGCTGCCCTGCACGCAGTGCACCGGCCAGGGGCCGCCCTGCGCGGCGAACGAGCCGTGGTCGGGCGGGTGCCAGTCGCGGGTCGCGATCACGAGGTCGAAGCGGCCGGAAGCCGCCAGATCGTTGATCCGCTCGGCGATCTCGTCCCCGTGCTCGACCGCCAACGCGCCACCCGGCGTGAAGTCGTTCTGGAAGTCGATCACGAGGAGCGCCTCGGACACGCCTCGATAATAGGTAGATGGAGGCGACGGCCGACAGGCTCCGCGAGCTGCTGCTCACCCCCGAGCAGGCGGCCGAGATGGACGCGCACGGCCAGACCGACGCGGCCGTGCTCGTGCCGCTCTACCTCGACTCGGGCGACCTGCACGCGGTGTTCACGAAGCGCCGCGACGACCTGAGCCGGCACGCCGGGGAGATCTCGTTCCCCGGCGGCCGCCAGGACTTCCCCGACGAGGACCTGCGCCTCACCGCACTGCGCGAGGCCGACGAGGAGATCGGCCTACCGCCCGGCGCGGTCGAGCTGGTGGGCGCGCTGCCGCCCACGGGCACGTTCGTGACCTCCTACAAGATCTATCCGTTCGTCGGCGTGATCGAGCCGGGCCATGCCTGGGTGCCGCAGCCGACGGAGGTCGAGGAGGTACTGGAACTGTCCCTCCCCGACCTCGTCAATGGCTACGAGCTGAAACGGCTGATACGACGAGGCGTCCCAATCAAGACACCGACATACACGGTGGGTGGCCACCTCGTATGGGGCGCGACAGGCAGGATCGTGCAGATGCTCCTGGAGCGGCTGAAGCCGATCCTGTGACCTGCGACCTGTCCTTCTAGACGTCCTTCTCGATCGGCACGTCGACGAGATTGCCCCACTCTGTCCAGGAGCCGTCGTAGTTCTTCACGGCGTCGTGGCCGAGTAGCTCGTGGAGCACGAACCAGGTGTGCGCCGAGCGCTCGCCGATGCGGCAGTAGGCGATGATGTCGTTGCCGTTCAGGACGCCCTTGCCGCCGTAGAGCTCGCGTAGCTCATCGGCCGACTTGAACGTGCCGTCCTCCTTCACCGCCTGCGCCCAGGGCACCGACGCGGCGCCGGGGATGTGGCCGGCGCGCTGCGCGCCCTCCTGCTCGTAGCCCGCCATCGCGATCAGCTCGCCGGAGAACTCCTGCGGCGAACGCACGTCCACGAGCTTGGTGCTCGCGTCGAGCGCGGCCAGCACCTCGTCGCGCTTCGCACGGATCGCGTCGTCGCCCGCCTGCGCCTTGAACGTGGCGGCGTCGTAGCTCGGCACGTCGCTGCTGGTGGGCCGGCCCTCGCCGATCCACTTCTCACGCGGGCCATTGACGAGCTTCACATTGTCGTGCCCGTAGTACTTCAGGTACCAGTAGGTGTAGGCGGCGAACCAGTTGTTGCGGTCGCCGTAGAGCACAACGAGATGGTCGTTCGAGATCCCGCGGGAGCCGAACAGCGCGCCGAACTCCTCCGGGCCGAGGAAGTCGCGCTTCACCTGGTCCTGCAGGTCCTTCTTCCAATCGAACCCGATCGCGCCGGGAATGTGAGCTTCCGCGTAGAGCGCGGGGTTCTCGTCGACCTCGACGATGCGTATTGAGTCGTCGTCGAGGTGATCCTGGACCCACTGGGTGTCGACCAGTACGTCCTTCGCGTAGTCGGCCACGCTAGTCACCTCCGTCAAGGGGAAAGTCCGGAAATTCGGTCAGGATTCCCATATTAGCCCTCGCTGGGCCGCGGGGCAGGCCGCGACACTATCGCTCGGCGAACTTCGGTGTAAAGGTGGCCGCGACCGCGTCGGCGGTTATGCTCGACGACCCATATGGAGCCAACGCCGCTGCGATCGCTGCCCGCCCGTCCCGCAGGTTCGATCGAGCCCGAGGACGCGTTCGCCCACGTGGCGGATCGCCTGCCGGCGCTTGACGCGGCGCAGGCCGAGGCGCTGTCGCTCGTGGCGCTCGTCGGGCGCCCGCGAGCCGCGGCGGCGGCCGAGCTGGGAATCGACGAGCCGGCGCTCGCCGACGCCCTCAGCCGCGCTCGCAAGGCACTGCGCCGCACGCTCGAGCAGCTGCCCGCCGGCGGCTGGTGCGAGCGGGCGGAGCGGCTGATCTCCGACCGGCTCGACGGCGAGCTCACGGCTCGCGGAGAGGCGCGTCTCGACGCCCACCTGCGTTCATGCGAGCGCTGCGTGACCCACGAGCGGCGGCTGATCCAGGCCCACGACGAGCTCGTGCACTCGCTCGCCGCGCCGGCTGGGTCCGGCGGCCCGCCGCCCGCGCTTCGCGTGGTCGAGCCCGAGCTGCACGGAGCGGGCCGGCCGCTCGCCTGGTACGTACTCGTCGGACTGCTGGTGATGCTGCTGGTGGCCGCGGCGGTGATTGGGGTACTCGTCATCACCGGCGGTTAACCCGTGTCACCCATACGGGTTTGGCCTGCCGTGATCGTGGGTACACCCGCGGCGGCAACGCGCCGGGGGCTCACCGACACCCCCGGCGCTTGTTCTGTCTGCCCGCCACAATCAGCGCCATGGAGAACGAGGCGCTGCTGCGCCGGGCGTACGACGTTTTCGTCACGGGCGACCTCGATCGCCTCCTGGACGTGTTCCATCGGGACGCCCAGTACGTGAACCCGCCGGAGGCGGTCGAGGGCGGCACCCGGCAGGGCGAAGCCGAGCTCCGGCAGATGTGGATCGACGCCCACGAGCTGTTCGAGCTCGACAGCGTGGAAATCTTCGAGCTCCGCCAGGTTCCCGCGGGCGCGCTCACGCACGTCCGCTTCCAGGGCCGGGGGCGCCGCAGCGGCGTGCCCGTCGACGTCGAGCAGTACCACGTGGTGGAGCTGCGGGATGGGCGTGTCAGCAGGCTCGCATGGTTCACGCAGCGCGACGACGCGCTCGCGGCCGCGGGGCTGTAGGTGGACCCGGCGATGGAGCAGCGCATCCGCGACGCCTACCAGGCGTTCGTCAGCGGCGACTTCGAAGCGCTGAACGCGTTCTTCGCCCCGGACGCCGAGTACGTGAATCCGTCCTACGCGGTGGAGGCGGGCACCCGGCAGGGCACTGAGCAGCTCACCGTCGTCTGGCGCGGCCTGCACGAGATGTTCGAGTTCGACCAGCTCGACATCCGGGAGATTCGCGAGGCGCCGGAGGGGATCTTCGTCGAGCTGCGGTTGAGCGGCCACGGCCGGGTGAGCGGGGCGCCGACGCTGCTCAGCCAGTCGCATCTGCTCAAGCTGCGTGGCGAGCGCGCGGTGAGCCTCGCCTGGTTCGGCACGCGCGAGGAAGGGCTGCGCGCGGCCGGCCTGGCCTAGGCGCTCAGCACGCGCTGCACCGCCGCGGCCATCGCGGCGACCCACGGCGTGCGGTCCAGCGGGTCCTCTCCCACGACCTCGCTCGGCATGTTGAAGGTGGCGCGAGCGTTGCGGACGATCGTCGAGCCCTGGCTGAGCAGGCCGCGGTCCACCGTGCCGGCCGCCTCGTAGACGATCCCGCGCACGTGGGTGTCCACGAGCTTCCAGACGATCGTCTCGAGCCGCGGCCCGTGCAGCGCGGCCAGCTTCTCGGGCTCGCCCTCCGCCGATCCCATCAGCCAGCAGAGCACGCTGACCGCGTCGAGGTGCGGGGTCAGCGTCGCGAGCCGGTCGGGGTCGGCGAGCACGCCCTCCACGCCCGCCTCCTGGATCCGGGCGACCCCGTGCTCGCTGCGGCTCGTGCCGCGGACGATGTGGCCGCCGCCAATCAGCTCGCCCGCCAGCGCCAGGCCGCGGCAGCCGCAGCCCACGATCAGGATCCGCGCCACGCTAGAGGTCGTCCCCGCCGCGGTAGATCTCGCCGCGCTCCTTCAGCTCGCGCTGGGCCGCGTCCACCTCGGCGCGGATCTGGTCCTCGGTGAGCTCCGGCCGGCCACTGCGCCGCCGCCGCTCGTTCTGCGCCTCCAGCATCTGGTCGATGTCCTCCAGCTCCAGCCTGATCTCGTCCTCGTACGAGCGTGCGGGCTTCCAGTCGAGCACTTCGGCCCCACTCCCCGGGTACCACCTGCCGATCCCGACCAGGATCAGGATCAGCGCCAGGATTCCCGCCGCCGTGATGAGGGCGAAATCCACTCGGGCAGCGTAGCTGGCTAGAGTCCTTTAAATGCCAGACGCTTACATCGTCGACGCCGTCCGCACGCCCGTGGGGCGCTACGCAGGGGCTCTTTCCAGTGTCCGTCCCGACGACCTCGCCGCCCGCGTGATCTCCGCCGCGGCCGAGCGCACCGGCCTTCCGAAGGCCGACGTCGAGGACGTCTTCTTCGGCTGCACCAACGCCGCGGGCGAGGACAACCGCAACGTGGCGCGCATGTCGCTGCTGATCGTGGGGCTGCCGCAGGAGGTGCCCGGCGTGACAGTCAACCGCCTCTGCGCCTCCGGGCTCGAGGCCGTGAACCAGGCGGCGCGCTCGATCATGGTGGGGCACGGCGACCTGGCGCTCGGCGGCGGCGTGGAGTCGATGAGCCGCTCGCCGTTCGTGATGCTGAAGCCCGAGCGCGGCTTCCCGCGCGGGGACATGGGGCTGGTGGAC
>DATNBJ010000031.1:0-2422 GCA_035572055.1 Thermoleophilaceae bacterium
GAACGCTGGCTCTGGCGCTGCCGCCGCGCCACCGCCCGTCCCTCACGATGCCGCCCAAGCCGTCCCGGCCGGCCACGACGCTGCCACAGCCGCCCCCGCCGGCCACCGCGCCGCCCGGACCACTCGCGCCGCCCGAACCACTCGCGCCACTCGCGCCGCCCGCGATCCCCGGCCCAGCAAGCTGGCCTGGCTGCCGTACCTGATCATCCTGGCTGGCGTCGCCGCCGGGATGTTCGTCGCCTGGAAGGGCTCGAAGTACGCAGGCCGCGGCGCTGGCCTCATCGGCGTCTCGCTGCTGGCCGGGGCGGTGGCCCGGCTGATCCTGCCGCCGCGCTACGCGGGCCTGCTGTCGTCCCGCCGAAAAGCTTCCGACGTGCTCGCCCTCGCGCTCTTCGGCGCCGCGGTGCTCGCCGTCGCCATCGCGCTGCCATAAGCAGCACGTTCATGAAGGGAACCGGATAACACCATGGCCAAGATCAAGGTGGCGAACCCCGTCGTCGAACTCGACGGTGACGAGATGACCCGCATCATCTGGCAGAACATCAAGGACCAGCTGATACTGCCCTACCTGGATATCGAGCTCGAGTACTACGACCTCGGCATCGAGCACCGCGACGCCACCGACGACCAGGTGACGATCGACGCGGCGCACGCCATCCAGCGGCACGGCGTCGGCGTGAAGTGCGCGACCATCACCCCGGACGAGGCGCGGGTCACCGAGTTCGGCCTCAAGAAGATGTGGCGGAGCCCGAACGGCACGATCCGCAACATCCTGGGCGGCGTCATCTTCCGCGAGCCGATCGTCATCTCCAACATCCCCCGGCTGGTGCCGAGCTGGACCAAGCCCATCATCATCGGCCGTCACGCGCACGCCGACCAGTACAAGGCCAGCGACTTCGTGGTACCCGGCCCGGGCACGGTGACGATCACCTACGTCCCCGAAGGCAACCAGAACCAGCCCATCGAGATGGAAGTGGCGACGTTCACCGGCGGCGGCGTCGCGATGGCGATGTACAACTTCGACGACTCGATCCGCGACTTCGCCCGCGCCACCATGCGCTACGCGCTGAACCGCAAGCTGCCGCTGTACCTGTCCACCAAGAACACGATCCTGAAGGCCTACGACGGCCGGTTCAAGGACATCTTCGCGGAGACCTTCGAGTCCGAGTTCAAGGCGGAGTTCGAGGCGGCCGGCATCACCTACGAGCACCGGCTGATCGACGACATGGTCGCCCAGGTCCTCAAGTGGGAGGGCGGCATCGTCTGGGCCACCAAGAACTACGACGGCGACGTGCAGTCCGACGTGGTGGCCCAGGGCTTCGGCTCGCTCGGCCTGATGACCAGCGTGCTGATGACGCCGGACGGCCGCACCGTGGAGGCCGAAGCCGCCCACGGCACCGTGACCAGGCACTACCGCCAGCACCAGCAGGGCAAGCCCACCTCCACCAACCCGGTCGCCTCGATCTTCGCCTGGACCAGGGGCCTGGCCCACCGCGGCACCCTCGACAACACCCCGGAGGTCAGCGCGTTCGCCCGGACCCTCGAGGACGTCTGCATCCACACGATCGAGGGCGGGCAGATGACCAAGGACCTCGCCCTGCTCGTCGGCCAGGACACCCCGTTCCTGAACACGCAGGACTTCCTCGGCGCGCTCGACGAGAACCTGCGCAAGGCGATGGGCTCGTAAGAAAACCATTAATCCCGAACGGGCCGAGGTATCCGCCACCCCGCCGCCCACGTGCATTCACGGACGAAGGAGTTCTCGCACATGTCTCGCAAGGGCAAGGTAACCGTCGTCGGGGCCGGGTTCTACGGCTCCACCACCGCGCAGCGGCTGGCCGAGTACGACATCTTCAACGAGGTCGTGCTCACCGACATCATCGAGGGCAAGCCGGAGGGGCTGGCCCTGGACATGAACCAGTCGCGCCCGGTCGAGGGGTTCGAGACCAAGGTGACCGGCCAGACCACGGGCCTGGGCGGCGAGGGCTACGAGGCGATCGCCGGCTCGGACATCGTCATCGTCACCGCGGGCCTGCCGCGCAAGCCCGGCATGAGCCGGATGGACCTGATCGAGACCAACGCCAAGATCGTCAGGAGCGTGGTGGAGAACGTCGCTAAGTACGCGCCGGACGCGGTGCTGATCGTGGTGTCCAACCCGCTGGACGAGATGACTGCGCTGGCCGCCAAGGTGTCCGGCTTCCCGCATCAGCGGGTGATGGGCCAGGCGGGCATGCTGGACACGGCCAGGTTCAGCTACTTCGTGGCGGAGAAGCTGGCCGTGCCGGTCGGCTCGGTGCGCACGCTGACGCTGGGCTCGCACGGCGACACGATGGTGCCGGTGCCGTCGGCCTGCACGGTGAACGGGCAGCCGCTCGCCGACCTGCTGCCCGCGGACGAGATCGAGCAGCTCGTCACCCGGACC
>DATNBJ010000032.1:0-6252 GCA_035572055.1 Thermoleophilaceae bacterium
AACGGCATTCTCGACTATTCGGACGCGCTCACGCGGGATGAGTCCGTCGAAGGCGCCCGCCAGGCTCGGCGTGAGGACCCAGGCCTCGTGCACCGGCCGGAGCACGCCGGCGATCACCCGCCGCATGACCGTGCCGGAGCCGGCATGGAAGTCCGCGAACGAGCCGCCGTGGAGGTGGATGTAGACGCGCCGCCTCGCCAGCCTGGCGATCGCGATGAACAGCGAGTCGCGCAGAAAGCCGCCGGTGCCCTGGGAGATCGGCAGGTACACGTCCGCGCCGGGATTCCGGCGCAGCAGCCCGACGAGCTGGGCGGCGTGCTTCAGTCCCAGCCGCACGTTCTCGAGCTCGAACCTGCCGATCGTGTCGACCGGCCGCTCGTCGCGGGTGTCGAGGTGGCAGGCCACGTCCCGGCCGAGTGACGCGAGCAGCAGCTCGGTGGACACCGACACACCGTGCAGCGGCGGCGGCGTTGGGCCGATCACGATGACGCGCGGCTCAGGCGGCATGCTCGGCGGCCGGCCGGTCGAGGAACTCGCGCTGCCAGAGCTCCAGCGTGAGCAGCGCCCAGATGCGCAGCGCGTTGTCCTCCTGCCCGTCCTCGCCCGCCTGCCGGATGCGCTGCACCTCGGCCGGCTCGAGCAGGCCGCGGTCGCTCACCACCGCGGGCGACAGGAGGTCGTCGACCATCGGCTTCAGGTCCGTCGAGAGCCAGGCCCGCACGGGTGCGCCGAAGCCCGCCTTGCGCCGCCAGATCACGTCCTTCGGCAGCCGCCCCACCTGGCTGCGCTTGAACACGTACTTGCGGGTCAAACGGCGGAGCTTGAGCTGCGGCGGGATCGCGCCCGACAGCGCCACCAGCTCGTCGTCGAGCAGCGGCACCCGCACCTCGGTGGACGCGGCCATGCTCATCTTGTCCGTGTAGGTGAGGTTGAGGCAGGGCAGGAAGGTCTTGAGGTCGAGGTAGAGGAGCTGGTTGAGCCAGTGCTCGCCGCTCACCCGCTCGAGGTGCTCGCGGTGGCGGGCGAACGGGTCGGCGCCGCGCAGGTCCTCGGCGAGCAGCGCGTGCAGCTCGGGTTCGCGGTAGTACGAGCAGTAGGTGAGGTAGCGCTCCGCGGGCGTGGCGTCGATGCCGCGCATCAGCTTCATCAGGTTGCGCCGCGGGCCGCGCAGGCGCCCGGGCCTGCCGAGCGTGAGATGACGCTCGGTGGCGTGGCGCATTCCGCGCGCGAGCCGTGGCGGCACGAGCCCGGCCGGCCGCGTGAGCTGGGCGGCCAGGTGACGCGGGTAGCCGGCGAAGATCTCGTCCCCGCCCATGCCGCTCAGGATCACCGTGAGGCGCTCACGGGCGGCGCTGCAGATCAGGTAGGTGGCGATGGCCGCCGGGTCCGCCACCGGCTCGTCCATGTGCCACACGAGCTTCGGCAGCAGGTCGACCACGTTCGGCTCGAGCAGCTGCTCGTGGTGGTCCACCCCGAACCGGGACGCCATCAGCCGGGCGTACCTCAGGTCGTCGGGCACGATCTCGTGCGCGAGGTCGGCCTGGCTGAAGCCCACCGAGTAGGCGGTGATCGGCGTGGTGACCGCGCACATCTCGGCCACGATCGCGCTCGAGTCGATGCCCCCGCTCAGGAAGCTGCCGAGCGGCACGTCGGAGACCATCTGCCGCCGGACCGCGGCCTGCACGGCCGCCGCCACGTCGGGCGCCCACTCGTCCACCGGGCGGTCGTCGGGCGCGAACGACATGTCCCACCACCGGTGGACGGCCAGCCGCCCGCCGGCGAAGGTCGCGCAGTGTCCGGGCGCCAGCTTGTAGACGCCCTCGAACAGCGTGTCCGGGTCCGGCACCCACAGGAAGGTGAGGAACTGCGGCACCACGTCGCGGCGCAGTCGCGGCCGGCCGAGCGCGGGCAGCAGCGCCTTCACCTCGGAGGCGAAGGCGAGCGTGTCGCCCCGCTGCGCCCAGTAGAGCGGCTTCACGCCCAGCCGGTCGCGGGCGAGGAACAGCTCGCGCCGGCTCCGGTCCCAGATGGCGAAGGCGAAGATCCCGTTGAGCCGCTCGAGCATCTCCTGGCCGTACTCGGCGTACATCGCGAGCAGCACCTCGGTGTCGCAGTCCGACCGGAAGGAGTGCCCGCGCGACTCGAGCTCGGTCCGCAGCTCGCGGAAGTTGTAGAGCTCGCCGTTGTAAGTGATCCAGTAGCGCCCGCCGGCGTAGGACATCGGCTGGGCGCCGCGCGGCGTGGGGTCGATGATGCTCAGCCGGCGGTGGCCCAGCACCGCGGCGGGGCCGTCCCCGTCATGGACGGACTCGACCCCGTCGCCGTCCGGTCCGCGGTGGGCGAGCGCGGCCGCCATCGCCCGGACGGTGGCTGGGCTGGCATCGCCGACGACTCCGCAGATCCCGCACACGAGCGATCAGCTCGCCGTGCTCGCACGGGCGACGACGAGATAGCCGTACGCCCACAGCTCCGCGCGATCGATCCGGTCGAGGATCCCGGCGATCAGCTGGATCATCAGCCCCAGCAGCGGGATGACCGGAAGCAGCCGCATGGGCCCCTTGTTGAAGCGGTAGATGTAGTAGACGGAGAGCTGGCCGACGGTCACCCAGAAACCGGACAGCGCCTCGAGCGTCTCGATCTCGAAGCCGGTCGTCTCGAACAGGTGGGTGAGGCCGTGGTTCGTGTAGCGAAAGAAGTCGCGTGGCTCCTCGTGCAGGTGCCAGAACAGCGGCACCTCGTAGATCGCGAGCCCGCCCGGTTTCAGCACGCGCCTGGCTTCGCGCAGAGCCATGAACGGCTCCTCGAGATGCTCGAGGACCCAGGTGCACAGGACCGTGTCGAAGGACGCGTCGTCGAAGGGCATCTCATACGCGCTTCCGATCACGTCGGCCCCGCCCAGCGGGTGAATCGTGGCGTCGTGCTCGAGTCCGACGTGCTCTGACACGTAGGGTGCGAAGAGAGTCCGGTACGGCTTCTCGCCGCAGCCGATGTCGAGCATGCGGCCGCGCGCACGGTGAGCGACGGCGCTCAGGGCATTCGTCTCGACACGCCGGATGAGGACGTTCTTCAGGGGGCCGCCCATGAGTTGCACGCTCAACGGTCCAGCACCTGGTGCAGCGCTTTGATCACATCGTCCTGGTCGCGCTCCGACACCTTCGGGCTGAGCGGAATGCTGAACGTGGTGTCCGAGATGGCTGTGGCCGCCGGGAAGCGCTCGGGCTCGAGGCCGTACTTGTCGCGGTAGTACGGGTGGAGGTGAACGCCGCGATAGTGGACGCCGCCGCCGATCTTCAGCTCGTGGAGCGCCTCGAGGATCTCGTCCCGGCTGAGAGGGCAGTCCGCGGTCGTGCGCAGCTGGTAGAGGTGGTGCGCGTGGCGCATACCGGGCGTCGCCCGCGGCGGAGTGAGCAGCGGCAGGTCTGCCAGCTCCTCGTCGTAGCGGTCCCACTGGCGGGCCCGGCAGTCGATCCACTCGTCGAGCTTGGGGAGCTGGTGGATGCCGAGCGCCGCCTGGATGTCGGTCATGTTGAACTTGAAGCCGAGCTCGCTGGCCTCGTAGTGCTTGAAGCCGTGATCCGAGTAGCGGTGCCAGGCGCCCAGGCTCAGGCCGTGCAGGGCCAGCTGCTCGACGCGCGCGGCCATCGCGGCGTCGGTGGTGGCGAGCGCCCCGCCCTCGGTGGTGGTGATGTTCTTCGTCACGTAGAACGAGAACGCGGTGAGGTTGCCGAAGCTGCCCACCGGCTGGTCGCGCCAGCGGGCCCCGATCGCGTGGGCGGCGTCCTCGACGATCGTGAGGCCGTAGCGGTCGCGCAGGTCCGCCAGCCGCTCCATGTCCACCGGGCGGCCGGCCAGGTGGACCGGCATGATCGCCTTGGTCCGGTCGCTGATCGCCGCCTCGGCGGCGTCGAGGTCGATCAGCCCGGTGTCGGGCTCGCAGTCCACGAGCACGGGCGTGGCGCCGACGTGCTCGACGGCGTTCGCGGAGGCCACGAAGGTCATCGCGGGCACGATCACCTCGTCGCCCGGGCCCACGCCCAGGCAGTGCATGCCGAGGAAGAGGGCGGCCGTGCAGGACGAGACGCAGCGCACGTCCGGCACCCGGAGATAGTCCGCGAGCATCTGCTCGAAGTGCTGGACCTTGGGACCCGAGCCGATCCAGCCGGACCTCAGCGAGTCGACCACCTCGGCGATCTCCGCGTCCCCGATGAGCGGGCTGCCGAACACCAGGAACTCGTCGCGGGCCACGCCGTTCCGCGCCTCGCGGTCAGACGGGAAGACGCTCATCCGCCACCTCCTGCTCGCCGCCCGCGGCTGCCAGCGCCGCGAGCGTGATCGCCATCGTGTCGAGGGGTCCGGGCCCGTCGTCGTCCGTCCCCTCGCGCAGCCGCGCCATGAGGTGCACGAGCTGCGCGCGGTGCCCCTTGTCGCCGCCACGGTTGCGCAGCTCGCGGCGCGAGCGGCCGTTGAACAGCTCGAGCCGGCGGAAGTCGTGGAGCACCGCCGAGCGCCCGCCGCCGTGGACCTCCACGTACTCCTTAGGCAGGCCGGCCGCGCCCTCGTCGGTGTACGCCACCGTGGCCAGCGAGCCGCTCGCGAAGCCGAGCGAGACCAGGAACCGCTGCGTGGCCTGGAGCTCCTCCGCCCGCGTCGGCTGGATCACGCCGCGCACCGCGGTGGGCAGCTCGCCCGCCAGCCAGCAGGCCAGGTCGACGAAGTGGCAGGCCTCGCCGAGCAGGCGGCCACCGCCCTCGTCGACGTCGTTCAGCCAGTGGTCGTCCGGCAGCGGCCCGGCGTTCACCCGGATGAGCACCGTGCGCGGCCCCGTGAAGTGGTCTTTCATGCTCCGGGCGAGGGGAGCATGGCGTCGGTTGAAGCCCACGGCCAGCACCCGCCCGGCCGAGGCGGTGCGCAGCTCCTCGAGCTCGTCGAAGCTGAGGCAGGGCGGCTTCTCGACGAACACCGCCTTGCCGGCGTGAAGCGCGCGCACGGCGAGCTCCGCGTGACTCGAGTGCGTGGTCGCGATCGCGACCAGCCCGGCGCCGGAGGCCAGCGCCTCGTCCACCGTGCCGGGGTTCGCCTCCAGGCCCTCCGCCGCGCCCGCGGCGGAGAGGCCGCCGGCGCTTGCCACCGTGTCGATCGCGAAACCGGCGGCACGCAGGCCGGGAATCAGGATGCGCTGCGCGAAGCTGCCGCTGCCGATCACGCTGGCGCGGTCCGGCGTGCCCGGGGGCCCGGGCGTGACGGGCGGCTTCGGAGCGCTCTCCGCGTACTCGATCACCACGCCGAGCGGCGAGCGTGACTCCGTGGCCAGGCGCTCGAACGCCTCGGCCGCCTCCTCGATCGGCACCCGTGTGCTGATCAGCCGCTCCACCGGAAGCCGTCCGGCGGCGATCAGCTCGACCACCGCCTGCATGTTGCGCCCCTCCGTCCAGCGCACGTAGCCGATCGGGTAGTCGTGCCCGTGCTCCTCGTATGAACGGTCGTAGCGGCCCGGGCCGTACGACCGGGAGAGGCGCAGCTCGATCTCCTTCTCGTAGTAGGGGGCGCGCGGGATGTCGAGCCCGACGTCGCCGACGATCACCACGCGGCCCCGGTCGCGGCAGAGGCGCGGCGCGAGCTCCACCGGATCGCTGGAGGACGTGGCCGCCGTGACGATCACCGCGTCGCAGTCGCGCGCGGTGGGCGGCAGGGGGTCGCCGAGGGTGTCCCGCGCAAATGGGTGGTCCAGCGCGCCGTTCTCCCGTCCGCGCTCGAGCAGCCACGGATCGAGGTCGACGCCCACCACCTCACAGCCCGCGGCACGCAGCAGCATGCCGGTGAGCTGGCCCACCAGGCCCAGCCCGATCACCGCGACGCGCTCGCCGATCGAGACGCCCGCCTGGCGCACCCCATGGAGGGCGATGGAGCCGAGACAGCCAAAGGCCCCCTGCTCGAACGAGACGCCCTCGGGGAGCCGCACGCACAGGTTCGGCGACACGCGGTCGATCTCCGCGTGCACGGCCTGCTCGCCGCCGCCGATCGCCACCCGGTCGCCGACCGCCACGCCGCGAGCGCGCGGGCCCACGGCGATCACCACGCCGGCGGCGGAGTAGCCGAGCGGCGAGGGCCGGCCCAGCCGGGCGCTCACGGCACGGAAGGTCTCGGCCACGCCGTCACGGCGGGCCTTCTCGAGGACCTGCGCCACCTGATCGGGCCGCGAGCGCGCCTTCGCCAGCAGGCTGTCCCGGCCCGCCTCGACCTTCGCCCGCTCGG
>DATNBJ010000033.1:0-5749 GCA_035572055.1 Thermoleophilaceae bacterium
CCGCACTGGCGGTCGACCGTGGTGGCGGGCGTCTCGATCGGAAGGCCGGCCTGGAGCCAGGCGTTGCGCCCCACGTTGAACATCTGCTCGCCGTACTGCTGGACACAGCCGGTGATGACGTCCTCGACCTCGTCGGCGGGAATGCCGGCGCGCTCGATGACCTCCGTGTAGCACTTGCCGAGGAGCTCGTTCGGGTGCGTGTCCTTGTAGTAGCCCTTCTCGGGGTGGCCGCGCCCGATCGGCGTCCTGACCGCCTCGACGATGACTACTTCGCGCCCGTTCTCCATCGGCATTGGTCCAACCTCCTGGTTCCCGCCCTGTGGCGTATAAAGCCGCTTCGCTATGTACTGTACTGAATTGACTGGTGAGTCAACCAACTCTCACTGAGCGGCTGGGGATCGTCGGGAGCGGGGCAATTGCGCGCGGTTTGGCGCAGGTTGCCGACCTGCATCCGGGGGTGATCATGTGGGCGCGGAGCGAGCACTCCGCCGAACGCGTGCGCGAGCGCGTGGGCGACCATGTGGACGTGGTCACGGACATCGAGGAGCTGTCCGAGTCGACCCTCGTGGTCGAGGCCGTGGTCGAGGATCTCGCCGTGAAGAAGCCGCTGCTGGGTGAGCTCGGCGAGCTGCTCGGCCCCGACGCGCTCATCGCCTCCACCACCTCGTCGCTCCCCGTCGAGGAGCTGGCGGCCGCCAGCGGGCGGCCCGAGCGCTTCGCCGCCATCCACGTGTTCAACCCGGTCCAGAAGATGAAGCTCGTCGAGCTGGCCTTCCCCGAGGTGGCCAGCGACGACACGCGCCGGCGCGCCCGCGAGCTGTGCATCGCCCTCGACAAGACTCCTGTCGACGTGCCGAACGTGCCGGGCTTCGTGGTGAACCGGTTGCTCTTCCCCTATCTGTTCAGTGCCGTGAAGTTCCTCGAGGAGACCGGCATCGAGGCCAAGGCCGTGGACGAGTGCATGAAGCTCGGCGCGGGCCATCCGATGGGGCCGCTGGCCCTGCTCGACTACGTCGGCCTCGACGTGTCGAAGGCCATCGGCCAGGAGATCGGCGTGGAGATTCCCACGCAGGTCGAGGACCTGATCGCCGCCGGCAAGCTCGGCAAGAAGACCGGCGCGGGCTTCTACGACTACTCGTGAAGCGGCGGCTCGAAGGCGGCTTCGAGCTAGACGACGACCGCTCGCGGGTGGACATCGACGAGGTCCACCGCTTCCTCTCGGGCGAGGCCTACTGGGCGCTCGGTCGCCCGCGCGAGGTTGTTGACCGCCTCGTACGCAAGTCCACGCGCGTGATCGGCGCTTACACCTCCGACGGGCGGCAGGCCGGCTTCGCGCGCGTGGTCACCGACGGGAACTCGATCGCCTACCTTGCCGACGTCTACGTGCACCCGGAGTTCCGGGGGCACGGGCTGGGCGTGGAGATCGTGCGCGAGGCGATCGAGAACGGGCCGCACAACGACGTTCGCTGGATCCTTCACACCGACGACGCGCAGACGCTCTACGAGAAGTTCGGCTTCGGGGCGCCGTCGGAGCGGCTCATGGAGCGCCCGCGTCCCGGCCGCCGCGCCGGGCCAACCGTAGGACGCGCTCCCACGACGCGTCTCGACTGGAGTGTTGTGGTTGCTATGGCGACCACAACACTCCACTCAGTGAACGATTGACCCCGCCAAGCCGTTCGCGCTGCTGCAGCCAAGCCGGTCTAGGCGGCGTTACGCCGCGCCGGCGGCGGCCGGCGCGCGGGTGGGCGCCTCCGCTGGCGGTTGGAGCTGCTGCGCATCGCGGTGGACATGCCGGCGGCAAGGTCCCAGACCACGTCCGCCTCGCCGATCCCCTGGATCCGCGCCATCTCGCTGACGCGCTCCCAGTCGAGCTCGGCCTCCGGCAGGTCGTCCCAACGGGCGTACTCCAAGGCCTCGAGGGCTCCCCCGAGCGATGGTCCCACTTCGCCCTGCGCCTTCAACAGCGCGCGGAGCGCGTCCAGCTGCGAATCGGTGAGCTTGACGGACCACATCTGGCAAGACCTCCTGAGCGGGAAGAGCTCTTGCCGGGTCAAACTAACCAGCCTCGCGGACGGACTCCTGACCCTCGTCGCCGTCGGTCCCGCGCTCCTCGTGATCGCGTATCCGCACCGCCTCGATGCGGTTTTCGCGAACTGACTCCACACGCAGGGAATAACCGTTCGCGCGCACCATGTCGCCGCGCTTCGGCAGGCGCCCAAGCGCGCCGAATACGTAGCCGCCGACCGAGTTGTAGGCCTCCGAGTCGATCGGGAGCTCGAGGCCGTAGTCGATCAGGTCGGTGATGGGCACGTGCCCGCGCACGTACCAGTCGCCGTTCGCCAGGCGGCGGACGGCGCCGCCGGCCGGATCGGTCTCGTCGGAGATCTCGCCGACGATCTCCTCGATGATGTCCTCGATCGTGACGATGCCGGCCGTCCGGCCGTACTCGTCCACCACCACGGCCATCGACATGCGCTCGCGCTGCTGGTTCTCGAGGAGGTCGTCGAGCGGCTTGGTTTCGGGCACGATCGGGACGTCCTTGACGACCGACTCGATCGAGGCCTCGGGCCCCCGCTCCATGAGCAGTCGCGCGAGCGAGTTGGCGTGCACCACGCCCCGGATGCGATCCGTGTTGTTCTCCTCGGTGACCACGAGCCGGGTGTGACCTGAGTCCACGCAGCGGCGCAGGGCGGTCTCCACGTTCTCCGACACGTCGACGGTGACCACCGCCGGGATCGGCGTCATCACGTTGCGCGCCTCCTGCTCGTGCAGGTGGAAGACGCCTCGCAGCATCACGGCCTCGCCGGGATCGAGTGTGCCGCCCGAGGCGCTGCGCGCGATCAGGAACTTGAGGTCCTCCGAGGTCGTGATCTCCTCGCCGATCCCCTCGTCGGTGCGAATCCCGAACGGTCGCAGGATCTGCGACGCCGCCGCCGACAGCGCGATCGACGCCGGCTTGAAGATCACGCTGAAGAACTGGAGCGGCCGCGCCACGCGGCGGGCCACGCTCTCCGCGTGAACCACGGTGAAGATCTTGGGCGCCAGCTCGCCGAAGGTGATGTGCAGCGCGGAGATGAGGAGGTAGGCGATGATCGCCGAGATCGCCACGGCGGCGCCGTGCGAGAGCGGGCCGCCCAGTGGCCTGTGCAGGTAGTGGGCCACCACCGGTTCGCCCACCGCGCCGATGCCGATCGAGGCGAGCGTGATGCCCACCTGGCAGGCGGCGATGTACTCGTCGATGTGCTCGATCTGGAGGTGCGCGAGCCGGGCGCCCCTGACGTTCTCCTCCTCGAGCTGCTCGATGCGGTCGAGCCGCGAGCGAACGAGCGCGTACTCCGCCGAGACGAAGAAACCGTTCAGCGCGATCATCGCCGGAACGACGATCAGCAGGATTGCAAGCATCTAGACGGCCCTCTCAGCGCGCCGCGCGTGGCGGTCGAAATCGGGAGTGGGCCTACTTCGAGGAGGTTCGTCGTCGCTCATCTGGCGAACCAGGACAACGTAGCAGAGCTATCCGATGCCGCCCTGCCTAGCCCGCCGCACCGTCGATCTTCGAGGCGAGCTCGAAGTCGTTCTCGGTCACTCCGCCCTCGGAGTGCGTAGAGAGCGTGACCGTGACCTTGTTCCACGAGATCGCGAGGTCCGGGTGGTGGTTCATCTCCTCCGCGAGCGGCGTGATCCGGTTCACGAAGTCCACCGACCCGACGAAGTCCTTGAACTCGAACTGACGCGTGATCGCGTCGCCCTCGCTCCGCCAGCCGTCGAGGTCTCCGAGCCGCGCCTCCACATCCTCGCCAGTTAGAACTGCCATCGTTACCCCCATGCGAATCGCAAGTCTGGTTCCGTCGGCGACCGAGATGCTGTGCGCACTCGGCCTGCGCGAGAGCCTAGTTGCCGTCACGCACGAGTGCGACTACCCGGAGGGCGTCGAACAACTCCCCCATCTCACGCGCAGTGTGATCCCCGCGGGTCTGTCGCCGGCCGAGATCGACGCCGCGGTGCGCGAGCGAACCGAGAAGGGCGAGGCGCTGTACGAGCTCGACGAGGATCTTCTGGACGAGGTCGAGCCCGACCTGATCGTGACCCAGGCGCTGTGCGCGGTGTGCGCCGTGTCGTACGACGACGTGCGGGCCGTGGCCGAGCGGCTGCCGTCGCAGCCCAACGTGATTTCGCTCGATCCCGGGACGCTCGGCGAGGTGATGGGCGACGTGCGCACGCTGGCGCAGGCCACCGACACGAAGGACGACGCCGTCGATCTCGTGGATGACCTGGCCGACCGGCTCGACCGCGTCAAGCTGGCGGTGCGCGGGGCGGACCGTCCGCGCGTGGTCGCGCTCGAGTGGCTCGACCCCCCGTTCATCGGCGGACACTGGGTGCCGCAGATGATCGAGCTGGCGGGCGGCGAGGATCCGCTCGGCTTCCCCGGCGAGCGCTCGCGGACGGCCGCATGGGAGGAGCTCGAGGCGGTGCGGCCCGACGTTGTGGTGTCGATGCCGTGCGGCTACTACGCCGAGCGCGCGGCCCACGAGGTGATGCTGCACCGGGACGAGATCGCGCGGCTGGGCGCGTCCCGTGTCGTGGCGGTCGACGCTGCCGCGTACTTCTCGCGCCCGGGTCCGCGCCTCGTGGAGGGCGTCGAGCTGCTCGGCTACATCCTCCACCCGGACCTGGTGGAACCGCCGCCGCCGGAGCGGCTCATCGCGGTTGATCTAGAGGCTTCCCGGGCCTGAGTTGGCCACGGCGATCGCGCCGATCACCGCCGCCGCCGCTATCGCCAGGCAGAGCAGCAGCGGCACGAACTGAGGAATCGTGTGCCGCCGGCGCTCGCCGACGTCGAACAGCGCCACGGCCGCCAGCGCGCCGCCCACGAGGCCGCCGATGTGGCCGCCGATCGAGATGCCGCTGATCACGAAGCCGAGCAGCAGGTTGATGCCGATGAACAGCGGTAAGCCGCTCTGCATCGGGTCGATGCCGCGGCTGCGCATGACCATCACCCCCGCTGCCGCCAGACCGAACACCGCGCCGGACGCGCCGACGGTGAGGCCGATCTTCGTGAACAGCAGCGCCCCGAACGAGCCGCAGAGCAGCGAGACGAAGTAGATGACCGCGAAGCGGAACGAGCCGATCGCGGGCTCGAGCATCTGACCGAGCATGTAGAGGATCCACATGTTGAAGGCGATGTGGATGAAGCCGGCGTGCAGGAAGCCGGAGGTGACCAGCCGGTAGTAGTCGCCGCTCGCCACCGTCGCGCGCGACAGCGCCCCGTGCGCGACCACGTTGCTGTTCACCAGTCCGCCGCCGGCCGCGCCGGCGCCCGTCCCGATCTCGATCAGGAACACGATCACGTTGATCGCGATGAGCGCGTAGGTGACCGGCATGGCGCCCGTGGTGATGCTGCGCGCCCGCACCACCTTCGTCCGCTGCCGGGCGCACTCGGGACAGCGCATGCCCACCGGCGTGGGCGTCATGCAGTCAGGACAGATCGAGCGCCCGCAATTGGAGCAGGCAACGCCGGTTTCGCGATTGGGATGCCGGTAGCACGTGGCCACGGGCGAGACGATAGTCGGGGGCTAGGCCAGCTTGAACGACATCACGGGCTGCTCGCTCGGCTGGTCCGCCCCGCCCTGTGCCTCACGGGTCACGGCGACCGTATCGACGCCCTTCAGGTCGCTCGGGATCGCGGCGCTGCCGCTGCCGTCCCTGCTGACGCCGAACAGCGCGCCGGCGGGAACGAACTTGTCGCCCCTGT
>DATNBJ010000034.1:0-8453 GCA_035572055.1 Thermoleophilaceae bacterium
GGCCGATCGCGTAGGCGCGCTCCGCCTCGCCGCGGAGGACGCGCTCCACGCAGGTGATCACGGAGCCGGCGCTCAGCAGCGCCAGGTCGTAGGACTCGGCGTTCATCGGCGTGAAGCCGCCGCCGGCGTCGCCCCAGCCGACCTCCTCCGAGACGGCGCGCATGCGCTCCACGTGCTCGGGCGAGTGCACGGCCGTGAGCTCGTCGACGGTCGCCCGGCGCGGGCTCACGACGTCGAGCCGCTCGTCGAGGCCGACCTTCGCGATCAGCCGCCGCAGGCGGGCGGTGCGCTTCGGGTTGTCGATGTGAGTGTCCGGCTCGACGAGGCCCGTGGGCGGCACGTAGATCGCCCAGTCGCCCATGTCGTGGACCCCAAAACGCTCTGTCCAGGTGAGCGTCGTGCGAACCATTGAGATATCATATCTAATATGTCGGGATCGTCGGTCTCAGCCATGCTCCGAGATGGTTGCGAGCCGGCCTGGTCCGGCCTCGCCGACCACCCCTTCGTGCGGCGCCTCGCCGACGGCACCCTCGAGCCCGAGCGCTTCCGCTTCTACCTCGAGCAGAACCTCTTCTATCTGCCCCGCTACGCGCGAGTCATGGCGCTGGGCGTGGCCAAGGCCCGCGACGAGCGCGAGCTGCGCCTGTTCGCGGCGGCGCTCCATCAGGTCATCGAGGTCGAGATCCCAGAGAACCGGGAGCTCCTCCAGAGGGTGTGCGAGCTGGGCGCCGCGGATCGCGGCGGTGCGGACGAGCCCGCTCCCGGCGCCCTCGCCTACACCTCCTGGCTCGAGTCCGTGGCGGGCGCCGGCGGCACTCCGGAGATCCTCGCGGCCGTCCTGCCCTGCACCTGGAGCTACGGCGAGATCGCGAAGCGCCTCGTCCCCGCCGCCGCCCCCCACCCGATCTACTCGGACTGGCTCCGGTTCTTCGCCGGCGACGCCTACTCGGAGGTCGTGGACCGCATGCGGCGGGACACCGACGAGCTCATCGGAGACGCGGATCTCGAGCCGCTTGCGGACATCTTTCGTACAGGTGTCCGGCTCGAGCGCGGCTTCTGGGACATGGCGTTCGGGCTCGCCGATTGGTCCAAAGCTCCATCTGATATCTGACGTACGCTCCGGCCAAGACGTAAGCGAAGGAGAAGCTCACCATTCCTCTCACACCGGTAAAGCACAGAAGCCTCGAGGAGAGCGTCTACGACGCGGTGCGCGACGGCATCATCAGCGGCGAGCTGCTGCCGGGCGATCCGCTCGTGGAGGCGCAGCTTTCGGCGGACCTGGGCATCAGCAAGACGCCCGTCCGCGAGGCGCTGATCCGCCTGGCGCGCGACGGCCTCGTGGTGCAGGAGCTTCACCGCCGCAGCCGGGTGGCCACGCCCACCGTGGAGGACGTGCGCCAGGCCTGCGAGATGCGCCGCTGGGTGGAGGCCGAGATCGCGGCTCATGCCGCGCGCAACAACTCGCCGGAGCTGATCGCGCAGCTCGAGGCCAGCGTGGCCGACAGCGAGCGCGCGTTGAAGGGCAACGACCCGCGCCGCTGGGCCACGGCGATCGAGACCTTCTCCGACGCCCTCATGGACCACTCGGGCAACCGCTATGCGGCCGAGACCCTGCAGCGGATGCGCAACGTGCTGTCGCTCATCGCGAACGTCTCTCAGGTGGCGCCCGGCCGGCGCGCGCGCTCGATCGAGGAGCACCGGGTCATCCTCGCCGCGATTCGCGACGGGGACGCCCGCGCGGCGTCGAAGGCCACGCTCGCGCATCTGGACAGCATCGAGGCCGACTCGCTTCAGGCGCTCGAGCAGGTCAAGACGCCGGCCGCATAGACGGCCCCCACACCCCGGACCCGAGTTTGCGGTCCTCTGGGGGGTATGAGATATGAGATATGATGCACCTGACTTCCTAACGACGAGGAGCTACGGATGAAGGCGGCGGTGCTCGACGGGGACGCGCTGGACGTGAGGGAGCTGCCGGATCCGGTGGAGGACGGCTGGGCGCTCGTGTCGGTGAAGGCCGCCGGCGTGTGCGGCACCGAGCTGCACTTCCTCGACGGCATGATCCCTCCGCCCCACGAGAACTTCGTGCTCGGGCATGAGGCGGCGGGCGAGGTCGTGGCGGCTCCGCCCGGCAGCAGCGTGGCCCCCGGCGATCGCGTGGCGGTCTACAACTTCGTGGGCTGCGGCCACTGCCACTGGTGCCGCACCGGCGCCCACTCGGTCTGCACCGACCCGGTCGGCCAGCTCGGCTTCAGCGCCGACGGCGGCTTCGCCGAGCTGGTGCGCGCGCCCGCCGAGAACCTGATCAAGCTGCCGGACAGCGTCTCGTTCGAGACCGCGGCGGTGCTGAGCTGCAGCGGCATGACCGCCGTGCACGCGGCACGCCTGGCCGAGATCGAGCTCGGCCAGACCGCGATCGTGAACGGCGTGGGCGGCGTCGGGCTGATGGTGATCCAGGTGCTGGCGGCCGCCGGAGTGCGCACGCTGGCGGTGGCCGACTCCGAGGCGAAGGCCGAGCTGGCCGGCGAGGCCGGCGCCGCCGCGGTGATCGTGCTCGAGGGCGGCGAGGGCTACGACGACCTGCCCGACCGGGTCAAGGCGCTCACCGACGGCGGGGGCGTGGACCACTACTTCGAGCTCGTGGGCACCGAGGCCACGATGCGCGCGGGCATCCGCTCGCTGGGCCGGCGCGGCACCGCCGTGCTGATCGGCTACACGTCGGACGAGCTCAAGATCCACCCGATCGACCTGATCCTGTCCGAGGCGCGGATCGTGTCCTCTGTGGCGGCGGCGCGGCAGGACCTCGAGACCGCGATCCAGCTCGCGGCCGCTGGCAAGCTCAGCGTGCTGATCGACACGCGCTATCCGCTCGAGGACGTGGGCACCGCCATCGCCCGCCTGCGCGCGCGCGAGGTGCAGGGCCGGAACGTGGTGGTGTTCTGATGCGTTACGGGGTCACGCTCCAGGGCGTCGACGACCCGGCCGGCTTCGGCGAGCTGGCGCGCTGGATCGAGGAGCTCGGCTACGACGATCTCTGGATCACGGACTCCTCGCTGCACGCCGGCGAGGTCTACGTGTACGTGACCCTGGCGCTGCAGGCCACCTCGCGGCTGCGGGTGGGCACCGCGGTGACCAATCCGCTGACGCGCCACCCGGCGCTCACCGCCAACGCGGCGGCCACGCTGGAGCGGCTGGCGCCGGGCCGGTTCGTGTGCGGCATCGGCGTGGGCGACAGCCCGCTGCCCGAGATCGGCGCCGGCGTCGCGAAGGTCTCCACGCTCGTGGACACGATCGCGACGATGCGGCGGCTCTGGGCGGGCGAGACGCTGACCGGACGCTTCGGCCGCTACGAGTACGCGGGCGCGAAGCTCACGGTGCCGCCCGGCCAGGTGCCGGTGCACGTGGCGGCAAGCGGGCCGAAGACCCTGGCGGCCGCCGGCGAGCACGCCGACGGCGCGATCGTCCTCGCGGGACTGTTCCCGGAGGGCGTGGCCTTCGCGCTCGAGCAGGTCCAGCGCGGCCGTGCGCAGAGCTCGCGCCCCGACTTCACCACCACCTTCTTCCTCTACGGCTCGATCCGCGACGACGAGGCGCTGGCCCTCGACGAGGCGCGCACGATCGCCGCCTGGTTCCCGCAGGTGTCGCCGGAGCACGCGCGGCTCGTGGGGATGAGCGACGAGCTGATCGCCTCGGTGAACGCCGCCTACGCCGGCGGCGAGTTCCAGAAGGCGGGCGCTGCGGCCGGGCTGATCGAGGACGACTTCGTCCGCAAGCTGGCGTTCGCCGGCACGCCGGCCACCACCGCCGCGAAGCTCGACTGGCTGCGTGACACCGGCATCGACGCGGTGAGCGTCTTTCCGCTGGGCAAGGACCGCTTCGCCACGATCGAGGCGTTTGCCGCGATGGCCACGAGGGTCGAGGCGTGACCAGCCGGCCCGGCACCGAGGGCGTGCTCGAGGCGGTCGACCGCGAGGACGCGGTGCGCCTCACGCAGGAGATCGTCCGCGTGCCGAGCGTGGTGGGCGACGAGGGCGAGCTGTCCGATGCGCTCACCGAGCGCATGCTGCGGATGGACTACGACGAGGTCTACCAGCAGGACGCGCTGCCGGGCCGCCGCAACGTGATCGGCGTGGTCGACTCCGGCCGTCCGGGCCCGACGCTCGTGCTGACCGGGCACATCGACACCAAGCCGGTGTGCGTGGGCTGGGACGAGGACCCCTACTCGGGCAAGATCGCCGACGGGCGCCTGCACGGCCACGCGGTGATGGACATGAAGGCGGGCATCGGCGGGATCGTGGCCGCGGGCGACGCGCTGGCGCGCTGTCGCGACCGCTGGTCCGGCAAGGTGCTGGTGGCCGGCGTGGTCGACCACATGGGCGACCAGATCGGCGCGATCCGCTTCTTCGATGAGCACGAGGCCGACCTCTGCATCCTGGCCGAGCTCACCGATCTCGACATCTACCTGGGCCACCGCGGACGGCTCTACTGGGACATCACGGCCTACGGGCGCTCCGCCCACACCTGCCGCCGCCACGACGCGGTGAACGCCGTGGCGCGCATGGCGCCGCTGATCGAGGAGATCGAGACGCTGCGGCTGATGCCCGAGGTGCCTGACTGGGTGGCCGAGCTGGTGGGCCCCGAGCTGTACACGGCGGTTGGGCGCGTCTACGGCGGGCTGCCCCCCGGAGGCCCGTCGATGATCCCCGACGAGTGCACGATCCGCGTGGACTCGCGCCCGCACCCCGGCATGGGCGAGGAGCCCGTGCGCACGGCCCTGCAGGACTGCATCGACGCGGTCGCCGCCCGCTATCCGGACACGCGCTACGAGATGGTGCTCGCCGACCGCAAGGACTCGTACCTGATCGAGCGCGACCACCCGCTGGTGGAGGCCGTCGACGCCGCCTGCCACGAGGTTTTGGGGCGCCCGCCGCGCTACAGCGCGGGCTCCTGGCTGGCCGACACCGCGAGCTTCGGAAAGCTCGTGCCCACGGTGATCCTCGGACCGGGCCACGACCCCGTATACACGCCGAACGAGTCGCTCGGCGTGCGCGACATCGAGGCCGCCGCCGAGATCTACACGCTGGCCGCGGTCAGGCTGCTCGGCGGCGAGACGTGAGCGCCGGCGCACGCTGGGAGGCCGCCGACGCCATGCGGCGCCTGGCCACCGTGTGCGCCGGGGTCCGCGAGGGCGAGCAGTGCCTGATCGTCACCGACAGCGCCGCGGAGGCCGACATCGTCGCGGCGTTCGCCACCACGTTGCGTGCGCTCGGGGCTCGCGTGACGCTCGCCTCCGGGGAGCCGGTCGAGCTCCCCGGGGACGAGCCGCCCGCCCCGGTGAGCGCCGCGATGCTCGAGGCCGACGTGATCTTCGAGCTCACCTCCAACTTCGCCGGCGCGAGCCAGGCGCGCCGCGACGCCTGCGCCAAGGGCGCGCGCTACCTGACGGTGCCCGGGCTGAGCTGGACCACGTTGCGCCCGGACGGCCCGTTCGCCGCCGACTTCGCGGCGCTTGGCGAGGTGGCGAAGCGGCTGGCCGAGAAGATCGACGCCGCAGAGGAGTTCCGGTTGACCAGCCCGCTCGGCGGCGATCTCACCGGCAGCTTCGCCGGCCGCAAGGGCAGGCCCCTGTGGGGCGTGGCCGACCAGCCCGGCGGCTACGCCGCCCCGCCCGACGTGGAGGTGGGCGCCGGGCCGGTGGAGGGCACCGCCAACGGCACCGTGGTGGTCGATGGCTCGCTGCTGTTCCTCGGTCCCGACCAGCTTCCCTCCCCCATCGAGCTGCGCTTCGCCGACGGCGAGCTGGTGGACGCGAGCGGCCCGGAGGCGTGGCGCCTGCTCGACGCGATCGAGCGCTCCGGCGACCCGAAGATGCGCACGCTCGCCGAGGTGTCGATCGGGCTGAACCCGCGCTCGCGGCCGGGCGGCTCGGCGCTCGAGCTCGAGGGCATCCTGGGCGGCGCGCACGTGGCCGTGGGCAACAACGTGCCCTACGGCGGCTCGAACGAGGCGCGCTCGCACATCGACTGCGTTCTGCTGCGGGGCACGCTCAGCCTCGACGGCAGTCCGCTCGACCCGGCGGGATGAACGCGCTGGTCGACGACCTGGTCGCGATCGCGCGCACGCCCGCGCCCACCTTCGCCGAGGAGGCGCGCCTCGCCTGGCTGGAGGAGCGCCTCGAGGACTCCCCCGGCCGCCGCGAGCGCGACGAGGCCGGCAACCTGATCTGGTCGTGGGGCGACGGCGCGCCCCGGGTGGTGGTCGCCGCCCACGTGGACACCGTCTTCCCGGCCGACGCCCTGCTCGACATCCACGAGCAGAACGGCCATCTAGTGGGGCCGGGCGTGGGCGACAACGCCGCCGCCGTGGCCGTGGCGATCCACGTGGTGGAGGAGCTGCTCGGCCAGGGCCCACTCGAGGCCGGCGCGGTGGCGTTCACCGTCGGCGAGGAGGGGCTCGGCAACCTGCGCGGCGCCAGCGAGCTGTGCCGCTCGCTTCAGCCCGAGGCGTTCATCGCTCTCGAGGGACACGGCCTGGACGAGGTGCTCGTGGACGCGGTCGGCAGCACCCGCGCCCGTGTGGACGTGAGCGGCCCGGGCGGCCATTCCTGGGAGGACCGCGGCACGGCCAGCGCCGTGCACGGGTTGCTGGGGCTGGCCGCGGAGATCGCCGAGCTCGGCAGCGACGAGGCCCCCGTGAACATCGGGACGATCGGCGGCGGGCGCTCCGTGAACACGATTGCCGACCATGCCGAGCTGCTGGTCGAGCGCCGGGCGCTCGAGCAGGGCGCGCTCGACGACTTCGCCGCCGCGCTGGGGCGGCTGCACCTGCCGGCGCCGCTCGTGGTGGGCATCGAGATCGTGGGCCGCAGGCCGGCCGGGCGGCTCGGCCGCGGCGCGCCGCTGCTGCACACGGTGCTCGAGGTGCGCGAGCGGCTCGGGCTCCCCCTGAGCCTGAGCGAGGGCTCCACGGACGCGAACGCGGCCCTGGCCGCCGGCATCCCGGCGCTGTGCCTGGGCGTGGCGCGCGGCGAGTCGATGCACGCGCTGCACGAGTGGATCGACAGGTCGTCGCTGGCGGAGGGGGCCACACAGCTCAGGGAGGTGCTGCGTGCTCTCCTCTGAGACGAAGTCCTTCGCGGCCGACCTGGCCGAGGCGCGCGCGACCTGGCGTGCCGACGCCGGTGAGCTCGAGCCGGCGCAGACGGACTCGGGCATCCCCGTGGAGGGGGTCTACACGCCGGCCGAGGATTCGGAGTACCTCGACAAGCTGGGCATGCCGGGCGCCTTCCCGTTCACGCGCGGGATCTACCCCTCGATGTACCGCGGCCGGCCCTGGACGGTGCGCCTCTACTCGGGCTGGGGCACGCCCGAGGACACCAACGAGCGCTTCCGCTACCTGCTCGACCGCGGCCAGACCGGGCTCAGCGTGGCCCTCGACCTGCCCACGCAGATGGGGTTCGACTCCGACGACCCGATCGCCCAGCACGAGGTGGGCAAGGTCGGCGTGGCGGTCGCCTCGCTCGCCGACATGGAGACGATCTTCGACGGGATCCCGCTCGACAGGATCAGCACGTCGTTCACGATCAACGCCACCGCGCCGATCCTGCTCGCGATGTACCAGGTGGTGGGCGAGCGCCAGGGGGTCGATCCGGCTGTCCTGCGCGGCACCGTGCAGAACGACATCCTCAAGGAGTACCTGGCACGGAAGACCTACATCTACCCGCCGGGGCCCTCGATGCGGCTGGCCGCCGACATCATCGAGTACTGCTCGAAGACGCTGCCCAAGTTCAACCCCATCAGCGTGTGCGGGTACCACATGCGCCAGGCCGGCTGCGACGCCGTGCAGGAGATCGCGCTGGCGCTCTCCAACGCCGCCGCGTACGTGCAGGCGGTGGTGGATCGCGGCATCCCGGTGGACGACTTCGCGCCGCAGATCTCATTCAACATCTCGACGATGCGCGACTTCTTCGAGGAGGTCGCCAAGCACCGTGCCGCCCGCAGGATCTGGGCGCGCGTGATCAGGGACCGCTTCGGCAGCACCGACCCGCGCTCGTGCCGGCTGCGCCTGTACTCGGGCGGCGACGGCACCTCGCTCACCGCCGCCGAGCCGCACAACAACATCATGCGCGTCACGCTCCAGGCGCTCGCGATCGTGCTGAGCGGCGCGCAGGCGGTCCACACGATGTCCTGGGACGAGGCACTGGGCCTGCCCTCCGAGGAGTCGGTGCTGCTGGCGCTGCGGACCCAGCAGATCATCGCCCACGAGAGCGGCGTGGCGCGCACCGCGGACCCGCTCGGCGGCTCCTACTACGTGGAGCACCTCACCGACGAGCTCGACCGGCGAGTCACTCGGCTGATGGAGCAGATCGAGGAGCACGGCGGCGTGGTGGCCGGCATCGAGGACGGCAGCCTCGAGCGCTCCATCGCCGACTCCGCCTACGAGCAACAGCGGCAGAT
>DATNBJ010000035.1:0-16145 GCA_035572055.1 Thermoleophilaceae bacterium
TCGCAGATCAGGCGCAGCTTCCCCTCGGTGACGACCGCCGTCTCGCGGCTGCCCGCCTCGTGGATCGGCGGGTCGCCGCGCTGGCCGGTGGCGGCGCCGGGAGCGAGGAAGTGCTCGGAGACCTCGCTGCGCAGGCCGGGCAGCGGCGGCGTCAGCACCTCGAAGCGGTGGCCGTAGGCGGCCACGCCGCCGTCGCGGCGCTCACCGGTGCGGACCACGTTCACCCCGTCGCCCTCGTCGAGGCGCAGGAGCTGCGACAGCGTCAGCTCGAGGCCCGCCGCGATGCGCTCGGCCACGGCGATCGTCGGGCTCGTCTCGCCGCGCTCGACCTGGCTCAGCATCTGCGCGGACACGCCGCTGCGCTCGGCCAGGTCGCGGAGCGAGAGGCTCATCCCCTCGCGCAGGAGGCGCACCCTGCGGCCGATCGGTTTGTCGCTGGTGGCCATGCCCACGGCCTCGTACGTTATCACGGACGATTGTCCGTGCCGACTCAGGCGTTCGCGGGCTGCTCGGCGAACCGAGCTCTCAGCACCTTCTTGTCGAACTTGCCGACCGAGGTCTTCGGCACCTCGTCGATGAACTCCACGCGCTCGGGCACCCACCACTTGGCCACGCGCGCCTTCAGGTGCTCCTGGAGCGCCGCCTCGTCGAGGGAGCAGCCCTCCCTGCGCACCACACACGCGCACGGCCGCTCGCCCCAGCGCTCGTCGGGCACCGCGATCACGGCCGCCTCGAGCACGTCCGGGTGAGCCATGATCTCGTTCTCGAGCTCGACCGAGGAGATCCACTCGCCACCCGACTTCACGAGGTCCTTGGTGCGGTCCACCAGCTTGAGATACGACCCATGGCAGAGCTCGGCCACGTCGCCGGTGCGCAGCCAGCCGTCCTCGGTGAACTTCTCGCCGGTCGCCGGGTCCTTGTAGTAGGCGCTTGCGATCCAGGGGCCGCGGACCTGGAGCTCTCCCCCGCTCTCCTCGTCTATGCGGAAGTCCACGAGCGGCTGGATCCGGCCCGCGCAGGCGCGCACCGCGAGTTGCTCTTCGTCGCTGAGGTCGTAGTCGGCGGGCACCCGCGACATCGACGCCAGCGGGCTCGTCTCCGTCATGCCCCAGCCCTGGATCATCTTGACCCCGAAGCGCTCGTCATAGGCCTGGATCAGGTGGGCGGGCACGGCGGAGCCGCCGGACATGATCTGGCGCACCTTCGAGAGGTCCGGCGGCGGGTCGAGCTGCAGGAGGCCCTGCCAGATCGTTGGCACGCCCGCCGTCCACGTCACGCCCTCCTCGGCGATCAGCTCGGCGAGGTCCTCCGGCGTCATGCGCGGTCCCGGATAGACCTGCCGGGCACCCGCCATCGTGGCGGTGTAGGGGATGCCCCAGGCGTTGGCGTGGAACATCGGGACGACCGGCGTGATCGAGTCGGACTGGCGGATGTCCATCGCGTCCGGCTGGCCCGCGGCGAGCGAGTGGAGCAGCGTGGATCGATGCGAGTAGACGACGCCCTTGGGCCGCCCGGTGGTGCCGCTCGTGTAGCACATGGCCGCGGCGCTGCGCTCGTCCAACTCCGGGAACGTGTAGTTCGGATCCCCGTCGGCGATCAGCTCCTCGTAGTCGAGCGCGCCCTCGCGCTCGCCGTCGCAGTCCGGCATCAGCACGATGCGCTCGACGCCCTCGAAGTTCGGCATCACGCCGGCCAGCGAGGCGTCGAGGAAGATCACCTTGTCCTCGGCGTGGCCCACGATGTAGTGGAGGTCCTCCTCGAAGAGGCGGATGTTCAGCGTGTGCAGCACGCCGCCCATGCTCGGCACCGCGAGGTAGAGCTCGAGGTGGCGGATCGAGTTCCACGCGAAGGTGGCGACCCGGTCCCCTGGCTCAACTCCCATTCGCTCCAGCGAGCTGGCGAGCCGTCTCACGCGTTCGGCGAGCCGGCCGTAGCTGCTGCGCTCGGTGCCCTCTTTCGTCCGGGTCACGAGCTCGCGATCCGGGAAGACAGTCTCCGCTCGCTCCGCGACGTGACGGACGAGCAGCGGGTAATCCATCATCAAGCCGTCCATGGACGCAGCCTAACGATGAGACGAGCTCTGTTGTTCACCATCCGCTACGGCATTGCCGGAGCGCTCATCCTCACCGGACAGGTGCTGGCGATCACCAGCAGCAGCGCCGGCTGGGAGGGCTGGGCGCTGTTCACCGGCGCGGGTGTCTCGGTGCTCCTCTTCAACATGCTCGTGCGAATCGGGACCTCGGGTGAGGACGAGCGGGAGCGCGAGGAGGCGGCGCGTGCCTACTTCGAGAAGCACGGCCGCTGGCCAGACGGGGATTGAGCTAGATGGTGGCGCGGCCTCCGCGGCCCATGAAGAACGCCACCAGCGCCAGGATGGCAAGCACGAACAGAATCGGGTGGATGATGGCCCCACCGGCGATCGCGATGATGAGCAGAACGATTCCAACTATCAACCAGAGCATGATCCTCCTTGTCCTCGGTTGGATGTCCGGCAGTGATACCCGGGTTCGGGGGGCGTAGACGGCGCTTTCGCGCCAACGCGCCGGACTACTCGAAAGCGCTCTCCAGCAGGTCTTTCAGCTCGCGCGCGCCCGGTGGCTCGGGCGTGTTGCCCAGCTCGGGGCGCGCCAGCGCGATCTGGACCACGTCATCGAGCTGCTGCCACTCCACGCCCAGGTCCTCCAGCGTGGTGACGTCCGCCCGGGCGCAGAGCGTGGCGGCGTGGGATACCGCGCGGTCGGGGTCGGCGGCGTCCGCCCCGAACGCCCGCGCCAGGCGGCCGAGCGCGTCGGGCGCCCGTACGGTCATGAGCCGGAGCGAGTGCGGCAGGATCACGGCGTTCGTCTCCGCGTGCGGCGAGCCGGTCACGCGCACCACCGATTGGGACACGATGTGGTGGACCAGCAGGCCGGTGCTGCCCAGCGCGTAGGCCGCCAGGATCGAGCCGAGCGCGAGCTGGTGGCGGTCGGGCTCCTCCGCGCTGAGCCCGTCGGAGATGAGACGGGCGGCGGAAAGCGCGGCGGCGTCGGCGATCGGGTTGGCCAGCGGGTGGTACAGCGACTCGGCCGCGTGGCCGAGCGCGTTCATGGCGCTGGCGGCGAGCCGGGGCATCGGGGACGAGGCCATCAGCCCCGGGTCGGCGATCACGAGCGACGGCCGCACGAGCCGGAACTCCTTCACGCCGGCCGGCATCCGGTGGATGGTGGTCATCTCCGCGCCCGACAGCGTGGTGGGCACCGCGGCGCACTTCAGGCCGTCGGCGCCCGCGATCGCCTTGGCCGAGTCGATCACCCGGCCGCCGCCCAGGGCCACGAGCCCGCGGCCCTCCACGGCGTTGCGGACCGCCGCCGCCGCGACCGGCACCTGTCCGGGTGGAACCAGCAGGACCACTCCCGCGCCGTCGGCCAGATCCGGGGCCGAGAGGAGCGCGCGCTCGGTGGTGAGGAGCGCGTACTCCCGAAAGCCGCGGTCGCCGAGCAGCTCGGCGGCATCGCCGACCGCACCCGGCCCGAAGCGGATCAGGCGCTCGCCGTCGACCCAGGTGAAGTCGCCACGCACCCGCCGCAGACTACGGGGCGGGTGTGTGAACGGCCTCTTCGAGGTGGTGCTCGGCCTCCGCGACCGGCGACTCCTCGATCGCGTTCGTGAGCGCGCGCAGGTACGCCCGCCCGGACGCCTCGAGGATGTCCGTGGACACGCCGGAGCCCGAGATCGTCTTGCCGTGGTACTCGATCAGGACGGTGACCTCGCCGAGGGCGTCGCGCCCGCCGGTGACGGCGCTCACGTGGTACTCCTTGAGCCGGGCCTCGTAGCCGACGGCGGCGTTCAGCGCGCTGAAGAACGCGTCGATCGGCCCGTCACCCGTGAAGCTGCCCTCGGAGATCTCGCCGCCCGGCAGCCGCACGCGGGCCGTGGCGAGCGGGGAGCGCGTGGACGACGCCTCCACGTCGAAGGACTCGAGCACGAAGGCGGCCGGCGTCTCGCGCATCTGGTCGGAGACGATCGCCTCGAGGTCGAGCGCCGTGACCTTCTTCTTCTTGTCAGCCAGCTCCTTGAAGCGCTTGAACGCGTCGTTGAGCGCGGCGCCCTCGACCTTGAAGCCGAGCTCCTCGAGCGCCTTGCGCAGAGCGTGGCGGCCCGAGTGCTTGCCCAGCACCAGCGAGTTGGCCTCGAGGCCGATCGTGGTGGCGTCCATGATCTCGTAGGTGGTGCGCTCCTTGAGCACGCCGTCCTGGTGGATGCCGGACTCGTGGGCGAACGCGTTGCGCCCGACGATCGCCTTGTTCGGCTGCACCTGGTAGCCGGTGAGGCGCGAGACCAGGCGGCTCGTGCGGGCGATCTCGGTGGTCTCCACCCCGGTCCACAGGCCGTGCGCCTGCTCGCGCGTGCGCAGCAGCATCACGATCTCCTCGAGCGACGCGTTGCCGGCCCGCTCGCCGATGCCGTTGATCGCGCACTCCACCTGGCGGCAGCCGGCGCGGATGCCGGCGAAGGAGTTGGCCACCGCGAGTCCGAGATCGTCGTGGCAGTGCACGGAGGTGACGACCTCGTGCAGGTCGGGCACCAGCCGGTAGAGCTCCTCCCACATCGCGGCGTACTCGTCGGGCATCGAGTAGCCCACGGTGTCGGGCACGTTGATCGTGGTGGCGCCCTCGTCGAGCGCGATCTGCAGCACCTCGGCGGTGAACTCGAGCTCGGAGCGCGTGGCGTCCATCGGCGAGAACTCCACGTCGTCGCAGTACTGCTTGGCGTGCGCGACGGACGCGCGCGCCTGGCCCTTCACGTCCTCGCGGGTCGACTCGAGCTGGTACTTGATGTGGATGTCGCTCGTCGAGATGAAGGTGTGGATTCGCGGCTGCTCGGAGTCCTTCACCGCGTTCCAGGCGGCGTCGATGTCCTGGGCGTTGGCGCGCGCCAGGCCGCAGATCACCGGGCCGTGGACCTCGCGTGCGATGGCCTGGACCGCCTCGAAGTCGCCGGGCGAGGCGATCGGGAAGCCGGCCTCGATGATGTCGACCCCCAGGCGCGCGAGCTGGTGGGCGATCTCGAGCTTCTCCTGCTTGTTCAGCGAGATGCCGGGCGACTGCTCGCCATCACGCAGGGTCGTGTCGAAGACCCGTACTCGGTCCTTCTCGTCTCTTACCGCCGGCTCGGCCATGTCGTGTTCTGTTCCTTTCGTGTCTCGCCCTTTTCTCCTCGGTTTTCGGCTACGCGGCCGCCACGCGCTATTCCCCCCGAAGGGGGAGGAGGAGAAGTCGAAGGGCGAGCGAGAACGACACGGTCCGCTAAGGCTACACGGTCAGAACCACCTTGCCGATGTTCTTTCGCTCGGCCACGAAGCGGTGTGCGTCGCCGCCCCGTTCGAGCGGGAAGCTCTCCGACACGACCGGGCGCACGACACCGTCTGTCACGAGCTTGCCCAGTCCGGCGGTGTCCTCCGGCGACGCGCCGTGGGCGTCCCAGACCTTGAGCATGTTGAGGCCGATCACGCCGCGTGAGCTCTGCATCATCCGTAGGACGTTGAACCGCGGCGTGCTCGCGATCGTCTTGATCGCCCGCGGCACGCTGCGCTGCTCGCCCTCCATCACCGCCGACAGGCCGATGCAGACGATCCGGCCGCCGGCGTTCAGGAGCGAGTAGCCCTTCTTGAAGCTGCTGCCGCCGATGCCGTCGACGATCAGGTCGAGCGGCGTCTTCCGGCCGCTGATGCGCCGGACCTCCTTGGCGAAGTCCTGGGTGCGGTAGTCGATCGCGTGATCGACGCCGAAGCCCCTGATCGCGTCGTGCTTCGACGCCGAGGCGGTGCCGAATATCTCGGCGCCCACGTGCCCCGCGATCTGCGTGCAGGCGATGCCGACTCCCCCGGCCGCGGCTTGGAGCAGGAGCTTCTCCCCGGCGCGCAGGGCTCCGTAGCGCAGCAGGCAGGCGTAGGCGGTGGCGTACACCACCGGGAAGGAGGCGCCCTCCTCGAAGCTCCAGTCGGCCGGCAGAGGCAGGACCCCGGCGGCGTTCGCCACCGCAAGCTCGGCATAGCCGCCGAAGCGGGTGCCGGCCATCACGCGATCCCCGACCGCGATGCCCTCGACTCCGCTTCCGAGCGACTCGACCTCGCCGGCAACCTCGTAGCCAACGACCGCGGGCGGCTTCGGCGCCTCCTGGTAGAGCCCGACGCGCGCCAGGAGATCGGCGAAGTTGATGCCGGCGGCCTTCACCGCGACGCGAACCTCGCCGGGACCGGGCGCCGGATCCGGGCGATCCTGGACCTGAAGAACCTCCGGTCCGCCGTGCTTCGTGATCACCAGGGCGCGCACCGCGCGCCAGCCTAAGCGATCTAGCGCTGCTTCTCCTTCGGGCCGCCGTGGCGGTGACCGTGATGGCCGCCGATGATTGGCTTGTGCTCGCCGCCGCCCTGCCTGAACCGGTGCCGCGGACGGTCCACAGGTTTGGCCTTCTGGCCGTGCCGGCCGGGGTGCGGCGGAGCCGCCACGTGACGGAGCGAGTGCCTCAGGCGATGGTGGCGGCGATGTCCCGCGAGCGCGGGATGGCGGTGGAGGTGATGCTTCGCGGGCTTCAAGGGCTTCACGGCGGCGGGAGGCGCGTGCTTGACGGCCGGAACGCTCTTCACCACCACCGGAGCGACCGCGGCCACCCTCGCGGTCTTCACCGCGTGCCGCGCCTTGTGGTGCTTCTTCGCGGCGTGGTGTGCCGGCTTCGGCCGGGCGTGGTCCACCACGCTCACGGCCTCGACGGTCCCGCCTGCCACCGCCGCAGTGCACGCCACGGCGGCACAGCTCTTCGCGATACCCGAGGCGAGGAACGCCTTGCCGGCGGCCGCGCCGCCCGCGAGGGCCACCGGCAGCGGCGGGGCGATGCAGGCGAGGTCGTGCTTGCGGGTCTTGATCAGGTCGCGGAAGTCGCGGCAGGAGCCGCAGGCGCGCAGGTGGGAGCGCAGCTTGCGCCCGCGGAGTACGCGGCCGTCGTTGTCGGATAGCGCGCGCCGGACGCTCTCACACTCCATCGCGCGCCCCTCCGCCAGCTCGTGCAGCGCGCTGCGCGCCTCGTAGACGGTCTGCCGGGCGGCCGCCGTGGACCCGCCCAGCACGAGCGCGACCTCGTCGTAGCTCAGGGAGCTGAGCTCGCGCATGACCAGCGCTCCGCGCTGATGCGGAGTGAGCTCTTGGAGGTCGGCCATCAGCTGGCGTAGGCGCTCGCGGATGACCGGCTCGTCGCCGTTCGCCGCCTCCAGCTCGAGCGAATCGTCGATCGCCACCTCCGGCCGGCGCGTGCGCAGGATCGAGACGCACTCGTTGTGCGCGATCCGGAACAGCCACGGCTTGAGCCTGATCTCGCGGGTCTCCCCCGCGAGCCCGCGCAGCGCGGCGGCCATCGTGCTCTGCAGCGCGTCGGCGGCGTCGTCCGGGTTCCCCAGCAGCGATCGGCAGTAGCGGTAGATCGCCTGGTGATGCCGCTCGTAGACGACCGCGAACGCCCGCTTGTCGCCGGCTGCGGCCAGCCGCCCCAGACGGTCGTCGCCAAACGACCTGAGCCTGGGCGCGAGGACTCTTCGCTTCGGTAGACCCGCCGCGATGTCGGCCATCGCGGGTGCTATCGGCATCCACGCAGGATGTCAAAAGGGCGGATGGCCCCCCGACAGGCATCCGAGGAACCATCCGCCTGACCCCCAAACGAGGCTGCTCAGCCTTCCCAACCGCCGCCGAATGACGGCAGGTTGGTGACGTCGAGCAGCTTCGCGGCCTTGAAGGGCTGCGTGGCCGACCCGTCCTTGGGCAACCGCGCCAGGACCAGCACCGTGTCGCCGTCCTTGACGTCGGCGAGCGTGTTCGCCTGGTTGTCGCCGTTGGTGTCGAAGACCAGGACGCGGGTCTTGGTCGTGTCGAACTTCACGCTCTGGCCGACGAAGCCGGCCTTGCGGACCTTGGTGTTGCCGCCGGTCACCGACACGCTGCTGTCGGCCGAGGTCCAGGTGCCCGAGAAGACGAAGTTGCCCTTCCCGTGCCTGTGGAAGCGGAAGTGCTTGTGCTTGCCGTGATGGCGCTTGTGGTGATGGCCCTTGTGGTGATGGCCCTTGGGGCCGTGCGGGCCGGCCGGACCGCTCGGACCGCTCGGGCCGCTGGGGCCGCTGCTGCCGGCCGGGCCGAAGTGCTGGTCGCCGTTGCCGTCGCCATGGGCGAGGGCGGTGCCGGCGCCGGCGAACGCGAGCACGCTTGCCGCGACGGCAACGTGCTGGTACGGAATCTTCAAGGTCTTTCTCCTTGCGTTGAAGGGCTACGCGACCCCTGAAACGCGGGAGAAGCCGAAATGTCAGGACCTATCTAGAGAGAAACCGCGCGGCCCTGGTAGAAGTCGTTCCCGCCGGTGATCTCGTCGATCACCTCGTGCGGAACGGGCGCGTCGGTGGTGATGGCCATCACGGCCTCGTCGGCGCCCTCCGCGGCGCCGACGGCCGCCGAGTGGATGTTCACGCCGTGATGGCCGAAGGCGGCGCCCACGCGGCCGATCATTCCCGGCTGGTCGCGGTAGCGGAAGAAGGCGAAGTTGTCGGCCATCTCCATGTTGAAGCTCTGGCCGTACACCGACACGAGATGCGGCACCTGCCTCGGGCCGAAGCCCGTGCCCGCCACCTCGTTCGAGCCGGCGTCCGAGACCACCCGGACGCGCACGACCTCGGTGAAGTCCACCGACTCGGACTCCTTCTGCTCGGCCACCCTGATGCCGCGCTCCTCGGCAAGCGTGTGCGCGTTCACGAAGTTCACGTGCTCTTCGGTGTGGCCCGAGAGCACGCCGTTCAGCACGGCGATGGTGAGCAGGCGCGTGTCGAAGTCGGCGAGCCGGCCCTCGTAAGAGATCTGGATGCGCTCGACCGAGGAAGCCTCGCCCAGCGCCATCGCCAGGCGCCCGAGCTTGGTGCAGAGCGGCATCAGCGGGCCGAGCTGCTCCATGTCCTCGGCGCTCAGCCGGGGGATGTTCACCGCGTTCGTGACGATGTCGCCCTCGAGCGCGGCCACCACCTGCTCGGCGGTGATCACGCCGGCGCGGTCCTGCGCCTCCGCCGTGGAGGCGCCCAGGTGCGGCGTGACGATCACGCCCTCCATCCCGAACAGCGGGTGCTCGGTGATCGGCTCCTCGGGGAACACGTCCAGCGCCGCGCCCGCGACCTTGCCCGACTCGAGCGCGCGCTGGAGCGCCTCGTGGTCGATCAGCTCACCGCGCGCCACGTTGATGACGCGGACGCCGTCGCGCATCTTCGCGAACGCCTCGTCGTTCAGCCAGCCGGCGGTCTCGGGCGTCTTCGGGAGATGGAGCGTGATGATGTCGGCCTTCGCGTAGACGTCGTCGGAGGTCTCGGCCTTCTCCACGCCCAGGTCGCGGTAGCGGTCGGCCGACACGAACGGGTCGAACGCGACCACGTGCATGCCGAAGGACTTCGCGCGCTCGGCCACGTAGGTGCCGATGCGGCCGAAGCCGAGGATGCCGAGGGTCTTCTCGTAGACCTCCATGCCGCCGAACTTCGACCGCTCCCACTTGTGGCCGATGAGCGACGCGTGCGCCTGCGGGATGTTGCGGCAGAGCGCCAGCAGGAGCGCCATCGTGTGCTCGGCCGCGGCGATCGTGTTGGCCTCGGGAGCGTTCGCGACGATGATGCCGCGCTTGGTGGCGGCGGGCACGTCCACGTTGTCCACGCCCACGCCCGCGCGGCCGATCACCTTGAGCCGCGTGCCCTTCTCGATCAGCGGGGCCGTGAGCTTGGTGGCCGAGCGAATGAGGATCGCGTCGTAGTCGCCGATCCGCTGCTCGAGCTCGCCGTCCTCCCAGTCCACACCGAGGTCGACGTCGAACTTCTCGCGCAGGAGGTCCACGCCGGAGTCGGCGATCTTCTCCTTTACGAGGACGCGATAGCCGTTGTCGTTCACGCCGGGGTGGCTGCCGGGACGCCCGCCTCGAGGAAGACGCGCTGCGCCGCCGCCACGCCGGCGCCGAGCTCGAGCTCGTGCCCCAGCTCGGTGAGCGCCATCTCGAGGGCGCCGATGGCCGTGAGGATGTCGAAGGCGCCGAAGTAGCCGCAGTGGGCGATGCGCACGATCTTGCCCTTGAGCTGCGCCTGCCCGCCCGCGACGGTGATCCGGTACTTGTCGCGCATGAGCTTCGGCACCTTGCCGCCGTCCACGCCCTCGGGCACCCGGATCGCGGTGGCAACGTTCGCCCGCTCGTCCTCGGGGCCGAACAGCTCCAGATCGAGCGCCTTGGCCGCCTCGCGGGTGGCCCTGCCGAGCAGCGCGTGGCGGTCGAACACGTTCTCGAGGCCCTCCTGCTCGAGGATCATCTCGAGCGCGACGTCGAGTGCCATGAAGAGGCCCACCGCCGGGGTGAACGGGCTGTCCGGCGGATCCTTGCGCTGGCCCTTCACGGTGAGGCCCCAGTCGAAGTAGAAGCGGCGGCCGGGCAGCTCCGCGGCGTACGCCAGCGCCTTCTCGTTCGGGCAGGCGAAGGCGAGGCCGGGCGGGCACATGAGCGCCTTCTGCGACCCGGTGACCACCACGTCGATGTCCCAGGCGTCCTGGTTCACCGGGATGGCGCCGAGGGCCGACACCGCGTCGATCGCGAGCAGCGCGCCGTGCTTGTGCGCCACCTCGGCGAGGCCCTGGATGTCGTTGACCACGCCCGTCGAGGTCTCGCTGTAGGTGGTGAAGACGACCGGGAACCTCTCCGGCGCCTCGCCCAGGAGGCGGTCCAGCTCGGCGGGCTCGACCTTGGTGCCCCACTCCACCTCGTGGTGGGTCGTCTTGGCGCCGTAGGCGTCGCACAGCTCGGCCCAGCGCTCCCCGAACTTGCCGCACGAGACCGCGAGCGCGGGCTCACCCGGGCGAACGAGGTTCGCGACAGCCGACTCCATGGCGCCCGAGCCGGAAGCCGCGAACGCGAGCACGTCGTTCTCGGTCTGGAAGACCTGCTTGAGCCGGTCGAGACAGCGCGCATACACCTCGATGAAGGCCGGCGCGCGGTGGTAGAGCATGGGCTCCGCCATCACCTGCGAGACCTGTGGCGGCAGCGGTGTGGGACCTGCCGTCATGAGGTAGTCCTTGACGTAAGGCATGCGCGGTGAAGATAGCGAAGGCATCAGTCGCCCAGTCCCTAGTCCCTAGTCCCTAGAACTGTTGACCAAAGCTCTAGGGACTAGGGACTAGGGACTCAGAACTCCTGATCGATCCAATCCATCATCGAACGCAGTTCTCTGCCCTCACGTTCGATTTGATGGTTCTGCTCTTCCGACCTCATCCGCTGGAAGTTCTCCTGGCCCGCCTTGTTCTCCGCGATCCACTCGCGGGCGAAGTCGCCTGACTGGATCTCGGTCAGGATCTGCTTCATCTGGGCGCGCACGTGGTCGTCGATCACGCGCTTGCCGCGGGTCAGGTCGCCGTACTCGGCGGTGTTGGAGATCGAGTAGCGCATGCCGGTGATGCCCTTCTCGTACATCAGGTCCACGATCAGCTTCAGCTCGTGGAGGCACTCGAAGTAGGCGAGGCGGGGGTCGTAGCCGGCGTCCACGAGCGTCTCATAGCCCGCCCGGACCAGCTCCGAGAGCCCGCCGCAGAGCACGGCCTGCTCGCCGAAGAGGTCGGTCTCGGTCTCCTCGCGGAAGCTGGTCTCGATCACTCCCGCGCGCGTGCAGCCGATGCCCTTGGCGTAGGCGAGTGTCAGGTCGCGGGCAGTGCCGGTCGCGTCCTGGTGGATCGCGGTGAGCCCGGGCACGCCGTGGCCCTCCACGTACTGGCGCCGGACCAGGTGGCCGGGTCCTTTCGGCGCGACCATGCCCACGTCCACCTCGGGGCCCGGCTCGATCTGCTTGAAGTGGATCGAGAAGCCGTGGGCGAACAGCAGGAGGTTGCCCGGGGCGATGCCGTCCTGGATCTCGGCGTTCCAGACATCCGCCTGGCGCTCGTCGGGCAGCAGGATCATCACCACGTCGCCGTGGCTGGCGGCGTCGGCGATGCCCATCACCTCGAGGCCGTCGGAGCGCGCCTTGCCCACCGAGGACGAGTCGCCGCGCAGGCCGACCACCACGTTCACGCCGGAGTCCTTCAGGTTCAGGGCGTGGGCGTGGCCCTGGGAGCCGTAGCCGAGGATCGCGACGGTCTTGCCGTCGAGCTGCGAGAGGTCTGCATCCTTGTCGTAGATCACGGCGCGAGACTCTAGTCACATGACCGCTCTCATCGGAGTCCCGAGCAGCATGGGCGCCTTCTCGCCCGGCCAGGAGAAGGCGCCGGCCGCGCTCCGCGCGGCGGGACTGATCGATCTCCTGCGCGAGGCAGGCGTTGACATGGACGACCGTGGCGATGCGCCGGTCCGCCGCTTCCGGCCCGACCGCGAGCGCCGCTTCGCCCAGAACCTGCCGCAGGTGGTGGACGTGGTCCGCGAGACGGCGGAGCGCGTGCGGGCCGTCGACGGCCGCGCGCTGGTGCTGGGCGGCGACTGCACCGTTGGGCTCGGCACCGTCGCGGGACAACCCGAGGGCACCGGCCTCGTCTACTTCGACATGCACGCGGACCTGAACGTGCCGGGCGTGACGCCGGTGGCCGCGCTCGACTGGATGGGCATGGCGCACCTGCTGCGGCGGCCGGGCGCCGAGCCGGAGCTCATGGCCGCGCTGCCCGAGTTCGATCCCGCGCTCGTGGCGCTGTTCGGCTACCGCCCCGACCAGCTCACGCGGCACGAGCTGAACGAGGTCGAGCGGCTGGATCTGCGACGCGTGACGTGTGACGAGGTGGCCGCCGACCCCGAGGGCACGGCGACCCGCATGTTGCAGCTCGCAGAGCGGCTGGTGGTCCACTTCGACGTCGACGTGATCGACTACACCGACGCGCCGTTGTCGGAGGCGCGGGACCGCAACATCGGACTGACGCTCGACACGGCGCTGCGGGCGCTGAGCGTCCTGATGCGGAGCGAGCGGGTGGCGGCGCTCACGATCACCGAGCTCAATCCCGACCACAGTGACGAGGACGGCTCCACCCTGCGCCGCTTCGCCGCCGGGCTCAGCGCCGCGTTAAGGCCTTCTTAAAGCGGGGAAGGCATCCGCACCCGCCCGCGTCTTAGTGCGCGACGGACATCCTCAGAAGCTCGAAAGGAAGCTCGAAATGAGATTGAAGATCGCCTACATGGGCGCGATAGCCGCTGCGGTTTTCGCGTTCGCGGCCGGAGGGATCGCGCAGGCGTCGCCCGCCGGCGCCCACACCGCGACCCACCATCACAAGAAGCATCACAAGAAGCACAAGAAGCACCACTCGTCGATTCCGCAGCACAACGGCGGCGACCACGACGCCGACAACAACGGTGGCCCGAGCGATGGCGACGGCAACATCTAGCCGCCGTCTGCTCCCGGCGCTCGCTCTCGCCGGCGTCGCGGCCCTCCTTGCGGCGGGCTGCGGCGCCTCGAGCGGCGGCGGGACGACGCCCACGACAGCGAGTCACGCGGCCACCGGCCCCTTCGCGTGGCTCAAGGCGTCAGCCCCGCCGTCCGGCTGGAAGATCGCCCGCCTGCCCTCGGGGAAGGCCGCGCTGGCCTATCCGCCCGGCTGGCGGGCGATCGAAAGCGACCCCGGGACGGTGTCGGCCGCGCTGATGGGCCCGCACCGGCGCATCCGCGGCTACCTGAACGCGACACCTCAGGGCGGCCGCGAGACGCTGGCGAACTGGGCCCGGTTCCGGCCGGCCCACAATCACGAGGAGGGCGACCGCGCGGTGCAGACCCTGGCGGCCGCCGCCGGCCTGCGCTTCACGCAGGGGACCGGCTCCTGCGTGATCGACCGCTACAAGACGATCTCCGACCGCTACAGGGAGATCGCCTGCATCGTGCGCGGGACGCACGCCACGACCGTCGTGGTCGGGGCTGCCGAGCCCTCGGCGTGGGCGTCGCTCGCGCCCGACCTACAGCGCGCCGTCTCGAGCTTCTCGACCTAGCTCGCGGCGGAGCAGCTTGCCCGCGGCATTGCGCGGCAGCGTGTCCACGGTGTGGATCGCGCGCGGCGCCTTGTACGCGGCAAGCTGCCGGCGGCAGTGGTCGATGAGGTCGGCGTCCGCCACGCCGTTCGAGAGCACCACGTAGGCGGTGACGACCTCCCCCCACTCCGTGTCCGGGACGCCGATGACCGCCGCCTCCACGACGGCCGGATGGTCCTCGAGCACGCTCTCCACCTCGGCGCACGCCACGTTCTCGCCGCCGGTGACGATCACGTCCTTGAGGCGGCCCTCCACCGTCAGCGAGCCATCGTGGTGGATGCGGCCGCGGTCGCCGGTGTGGAGCCAGCCGTCCTCGGCCAGCGCGCCGCGGGACACCATCGGGCCGCGGACGAGCAGCTCGCCCTCGCCGGAGATCGACAGCTCGACGCCGGGGAGCGGGCGCGCGGCGGCGTCGACGGCGGTCGCCGTCGCGACCTGCGAGCAGGTCTCCGTCATGCCGTAGGTCTGGAGCACCGGCAGGTCACGGTCCGCGGCCCAGGTCAGGAGGTCGCGCGGCACCGGGCCGCCGCCGAGCAGCGCGGCGCGCAGGGCGGGCGCTGTCTGCAGGCCGGCGTCCGCCAGGCGGCGCAGCATCGTGGGAACGAGCGAGGCGAGGGTGATCTCGCCGTCTTCCAGCGCTTCCTTGACCGGCTCCACCTCGAACGGCGCGATCACCGCCGCGGTGCCGTAGATCGCTGAGCGCGTGAGGATCGACAGCCCGCCCACGTGGAAGAGGGGCAGGACGCAGAGCCAGCGGTCGCCCGGATCCACGCCGAGGTTCCAGGCCGAGGCGAAGGCGGACGCGGCGAAGTTCGCGTGCGAGAGGGACACGCCGCGCGGCGTTCCGCTCGTGCCGGAGGTGTAGACGAGCGCCCACTCCTCGGGGCGCTCGACCCGCGCGAGCTCCGCCTCCTCTCCGTCGAGCGGCTCCTCCACGGTCAGCGCGGCGGCGCAGTCCTCGACCTGCCAGCGGCGCTCGGCGCCGGTCAGGCGGGTGTTCAGCGGGACCAGCGAGGCGCCCACGCGCGGCAGCGCGTGCAGCAACTCGGCGAACGCGACGCCCGCTGGAAGCGTGGTCGCGACCCGCGCACCCGGCGCGACGCCGAGCGCCTTCAGGCGGCGCGCAGCGCGGGCGGCGCCCGCATCGAGCTCCGCATAGGTGACAATTCCCGCCCGGGCGATCAGCGCCGGGCGCTCGGCGTGCGTACGCGCCCGGTGGCCGAGCCAATCTTCCAAGGGATCTATCGTAGGCCGCCGTCAGCTAGAGAAAGGCACGAAGTGGCGGTAGAGCAGCGCATCTCGTCGGCCCTCGACTGGCAGCCGGCGGGCGAGTACTCGGACATCAGGTACGAGATCGCCGAGGGCATCGCGAAGATCACGATCAACCGGCCCGAGGTGCGCAACGCGTTCCGCCCCGAGACCGTGGTGGAGCTGTCGGACGCGTTCGAGCGCGCCCGCGAGGATCCCGAGGTGGGAGTGATCATCCTCACCGGCGAGGGGCCGCTCGCGTTCTGCTCGGGCGGCGACCAGAACGTGCGCGGCGACACGGGCTACATCGAGGAGGGGCAGAAGGTCGGCCGCTTCCACGTCACCGACCTGCACGTGCAGATGCGGCGCCTGCCGAAGCCGATCGTGGCGATGGTGGCCGGCTACGCGGTGGGCGGCGGACACGTCCTGCACGTGGTCTGCGACCTGACCATCGCCGCCGACAACGCGCGCTTCGGCCAGACCGGCCCGCGGGTGGGCTCCTTCGACGGCGGCTTCGGCGCCAGCCTGCTGGCAAAGCAGATCGGGCTGAAGAAGGCCAAGGAGATCTGGTTCCTCTGCCGCCAGTACGACGCGCAGCAGGCGCTCGACATGGGGCTGGTCAACACCGTGGTGCCGCTCGAGAAGCTCGAGGAGGAAACCGTGCAGTGGTGCCGCGAGATGCTCGCGCTGTCGCCGTTCGCGCTGCGGCTCATGAAGGCCAGCTTCAACGCGGCCGAGGACGGCCTCGCCGGCATCCAGCAGCTCGCGGGCGACGCCACGCTGCTGTTCTACATGAGCGACGAGGCCCAGGAGGGGCGCGACGCGTACGTGGAGAAGCGCCGGCCCGACTTCTCGCAGTTCCCGCGGCGTCCCTAGGACCTGGG
>DATNBJ010000036.1:0-5729 GCA_035572055.1 Thermoleophilaceae bacterium
ACACCTACGACGTCGAGCGCCGGCCGATCGGCGCGCAGATGATCGAGCAGGCCTACTCGCGCTACGTGCTGCGCACCGCGCCGTACCTGGGCACCGAGGGCCTGGAGCCGATCGTCGACGACCTCACGATGGAGATCGGCCAGATCTACCGCTCGGCCGCGGTACTGCCGGACGAGGGGCCGGACGGCGGTGAGGCTTTCGCCCCGCTGGGCGAGGCGAAGGGGCGGCCGGGCACGCGTGCGCCGCACGTCTGGCTCGAGCGCGACGGGCAGAGGGTTTCGACCATCGACCTGCCCGGCCCCGGCTTCGTATTGCTCGCCGGCCCCGAGGCCGACGATTGGCGCGCGGCGGCCGAGCCGGTCGCTGAGCTGGAGGTCGAGCAGGTCGGCGCCACGCTCGCCGATCCGGATGGCCGCTTCGCGGACGCGTTCGGCATCTCGCGCAGCGGCGCCGTGATCGTGCGGCCGGACGGGCACGTGGCGTGGCGCGCCGGAGGCGACATCGCCGCCTCGCCCGAGACGGTGGAGCGCACGATGTCGTCTCTACTCTGCCGCTAGCTTCGCGAGCGTCTCGGCCAGCACCCGGGTTGCGAGCTCCAGGTGCTCGGGCTCGGCGGACTCGTCGGGGTGGTGGCTCAGCCCGCCCCGGCAGGGCACGAAGAGCATCGCGGTGGGCAGCTTGCGCGCCAGCCAGCCGGCGTCGTGGCCGGCGGGGCTGACCATCTCCAGCGTGGGCGTGTCGCCCGCCGATTCGCGCAGCAGTGTGAGCAGCTTCTCGTCGAAGTGCACGGGGCCGTACCGGAAGAACGGGTCGCCGACGTTGGCGTCGCCCGCGATGCTGCGCACCCTGTCGACCAGGGCGCTCGGGTCCTCCAGGCCGCCGCCCCGGACGTCGGCCACCATGTGCACCCGCCCCGGCACGACCGACGGCGCGTTCGGCTCGACCTCGAAGCGGCCGACCGTGATGCTCGGCTCGCTGGGGTCGGACTCGGCCAGCTCTGCCACCGCCTCCACGATGCGCGCCGCCTCGCGCAGCGCGTCCTGCCGCCCCGCCATCGGGCTGCCCGAGTGGGCCTCGTGGCCGGTCACCTCGATCGGCACCTGCCGGATGCCGCGGATGCCCTGCACGATCCCGAGCGGCACCCCGGCGCGTTCCAGCTTCGGCCCCTGCTCGATGTGCAGCTCCAGGTACGCGTCGGCGGGCAGCGAGCCCGGCTCCTCGTCGCCCGCAAGTCCCAAGCGGTCGAGCTCGTCGCCGTAGAGCGGGCCGTCGAACGCCTGCAGCGAGCGCGCCTCATCGAGGGTCATCACGCCCGCGTAGACGGCCGACCCGGTGCAGAAGCGCGGGAAGCGCCCGCCCTCCTCGTTCGTCCAGTTCACGACGTCGATGGGGGCCTTCGTCTCGACTCCCGCGTCGTTCAGCGCGCGCACCGCCTCGAGCGCGGCCAGCACACCGAACACGCCGTCGAAGCGTCCGCCGTCGGGTTGGGTGTCGAGGTGGCTGCCCGCCATCACGGCCGGCCGGTCGGGGTCGCTGCCGGGGCGGCGGGCGAAGACGTTGCCCGCGCGGTCGGCGCGCAGATCGAGCCCGGCGTCGCGCGCCCAGCCGGCGAACAGCTCGCGCCCGGCGCGGTCCTCGTCGGTCAGCGCGAGGCGACGGGAGCCGCCGGCGGGCGTGGCGCCCACCTCGGCCATCGCCATCAGGTCGCCCCAAAGGCGGTCGCGTTGGACTGCGTTGCCCGCCGCGCTCACGCCGGGTCGCGCACCAGCTCCATCGTGGAGCAGTGCACCCCGCCGCCGTTCTTCTGGATCTCGTCGTAGGGGACCGTGGTCACCTCGATGCCCGCGCGCGAGAGGAGCTCGGCGCTGCGCGGGCTGCCCTCGGCCATCAGCACGCGGCCCGGCCGCAGGCACAGGAGGTTCAGTCCCCACTCCTCGCCGGCGGCCGCCTCGATCGTCTCGATGCCGAGCTCGTGGAGCTTCAGCAGGAAGTCGTAGGGGAGGCCGCTGGGATCGACGAGCGCGCGATCCACGTCGACCATCGCGAAGTGCAGGTCGATGTGGATGCTGTAGCCGGCGATCGGCACCACGATCAGCTCGACGCCGATCAGCTCCAGGAGGGTGCGCAGCTGCCTCGCGGCCTCGTGGTTGCAGCGGATGGAGGTGCCGAACGCGGCGACGCCTGGGCGGAGCTTGGTGAACGAGCCGCCCTCGAGAGTGCCGGTGCCGGTGATCGTGCCGAGGATCGGGATGCCGAGCGCAGCCAGCTCGCGCGTGACCTGCGGCTCCTCGCCGCGGCGCATCCGCACGCCCATGCGGCCCACGATGGCGCCCCCCGGCACGGTGATCATCGGGTCGCGCGTGTACATGGCCTTGACGAAGCCCTCGCCGAGCGGCTCCGCGACGTCCACCACCACGTCCTCGGCGAGCAGCGCGTCGACGAGACCCTGGTGCTGCTCACGGACCTTCTCCACGTCGGGTGGATTCCGGTCCGTCCAGTACCAGCGCCCGCCGGGGTCCACGAGAGCGCCCATCCGCTCGTCCCAGGCGTCGGCGCGGACGGCGAGCAGCTCGTCGCCGGGCCGGCGCACGAACACGCGTCGCAGCACGCCGACCTCGTCCGAGGCTCCCCAGCGCGCGCCCCAGACCCGCTCGAGCTCCTCGTGGAACGGCGGCTCGGCGGCGCTCTCCATGGCCGCCTGGTGGGCCTGGGCGGGAGCGCGGTTCGTCTGCTCGACGTCGGTCACGCGCACATTGTCGCGCTTAACGCAGACCGCTCAGCTTCCGCAGGATCGTCATGAGCTGCTCGTGCTCCTGCTCGCTGAGCTCGCCGTAGACCTCCTTGCCGACGCTGCGCGCCACCTTCTGGCCCTCACGGAGCGCGCGCTTGCCCTCGTCGGTGAGGTAGACCGAGCGCTTGCGGCGGTCCCCGGGGTGGGGCCGGCGCTCGGCCAGACCGCGCTGCTCGAGTGAGTCGAGCGTGCCGACCATCGTGCTCGGGTCCACGCCGGCGTCGTCGCCGATCGCCTGCTGTGTAACGCCCGGGTTGCTCGCGATGACATTCAGAACGCCGAACTCACGTGGATGCAGGCCGCACCTCTCCTGCAGGCGGTTTGCGAACAGCAGCCGCGACCGGGTCGCGACCCAGTTCATTAGGAAGCCGGTGTAACCGGACAGCGCTTCTGGTGGCCGTTCTTCCCCGAGCATCGCCTTAATACAGATTCTACGCCCTGCGAACCATTTCTGATACAAACCACTGTATGGAACAACTGACTCGCTGGGTACTCCGCCACCGTCGTCTGGTCGTCGCGATCTGGCTCATCGTGACGATCATCGGAATCGCGACCGTCAACAACGCCGTCAACGCCATGGACCAGAAGTTCTCGGTGCCGGGCCGCGAGGGGTGGGTGACGAACAGCGAGATCGCGAAGATCTACGACAACACCGGCAGCGACACCTCGCCGCTCCTGCAGGTGGTCACGCTGCCGCAGGGCCAGTCCGCAACCAACTTCCGCAGCCAGCTCCGGGGACTCGAGGACACCGCGGCAAAGGCCATTCCGAAGGCCCGCGTGGCCGGCTACGGGTCCACCGGCAGCAGGGCATTTCTGTCGACCGACGGCCGCACCGCGTTCACGATCATCTACCCGCCGGAAGACCCGACCGCTCCGTTCGGCGGCAACCCGGACGCGGAGAAGGACCTGCGCAAGGCCATGGGCGGCGCCAAGATCGGCGGCGCGCCGGTCCACCTCACCGGCTTCGACGCGCTCTCGGCCCAGAGCGGCGGCGGCGACGGTCCCGGGGTGCTGCTCGAGGCGCTCGTCGGCGGCTTCGGCGCGCTGATCGTGCTCGCCTTCGTGTTCGCCTCGTTCCTGGCGCTCGTACCGCTCCTGATGGCGATCCCGGCGATCATGACCAGCTTCCTGGTGGTCTACGGGATCACCGCGGTCACGGATGTATCGCCGATCGTGCAGTTCCTGATCGCACTGATCGGCCTCGGCGTGGCGATCGACTACTCGTTGATCGTGGTGGTGCGCTGGCGCGAGGAGCGAGCACACGGACGCGAGGGCGACGAGGCGATCGTGCGCGCCATGAGCACGGCCGGCCGCGCGGTGGTGTTCAGCGGCACGACCGTGGCCATCGGCCTGCTCGCGCTGATCGTCCTCCCGCTCCCGTTCCTGCGCAGCATGGGCTACGGCGGCCTGGTCATCCCGCTGATCTCCGTGCTGGTCGCGCTCACGCTGCTGCCCGTCGTTCTCCACTCGTGGGGCAACAAGCTCGACTGGCCCCATCGCCGGACCGACGACCAGGCGTCGCGTCGCTGGACCAACTGGGCTCAGGGCATCGTGAAGCACCGTTGGGTGGCCGCCATCAGCGCGCTGGTCGTCCTCGCGCTGCTCGTGGTCGCGGCCACCAACCTGCACCCGGGCATCTCCGACGTGAACACGATCGCCAAGAAGGGCGACGCGAAGGACGGCCTGGCCGCGCTCCAGGATTCGGGCATCGGATCCGGCGCGCTGTTCCCGCACGAGATCCTCACGCGCACGACGCCGCCCGACAGGGTGGCGGCGGCGGTCGCCAAGGTGGACGGCATCCACGGCACGGTTGCGCCCGACAGCCCGTCCTGGCGCAGGGACGGGACGGCGCTCGTGAACGCGTTCCCGATACCGGACGGTTCCACCAAGGAGAGCCGCGACCTCGTGCACGACGTGCGTGATGCCGCCCACGCCCAGGGGCCCGACGTGAAGGTGGGCGGACAGCCCGCGTCCAACGAGGACTTCATCAATGCCGTCTACGGCAACTTCCCGCTGATGATCGCGCTGATCGCGTTCTTCACGTTCGTCCTGCTGGCAAGGGCCTTCCGCTCTCTCGTCCTGCCGGCGAAGGCCGTGGTGCTGAACGTGATCAGCGTGGCCGCCGCCTGGGGGGTGATGGTCCTCATCTGGCAGGAGGGTCACGGCTCCCAGGCGATCTGGGGCATCGACGCGACCGGCGCGATCGACTCGTGGATCCCCCTGATCGTGTTCGCGTTCCTGTTCGGCCTGTCGATGGACTACGAGGTGTTCATCCTCGCCCGAATGCGCGAGGAGTACGACGGCACCCACGAGACCGACGAGGCCGTGGTGCGCGGCATCGGCCGCACCGGCCGGCTCGTGACCAGCGCGGCGCTGATCCTGTTCCTGGCGTTCCTGTCGCTGTCCTCGGGGCCCGACACGTCGGTGAAGGTGCTGGCCACCGGCCTGGCGGCGGGCATCCTGCTCGACGCGACGCTGATCCGAGCGTTGCTGGTGCCCGCGGTCGTGTCGCTGTTCGGCAGATGGAACTGGGTCCTACCCCCGCGCGCGGCGAAGCTCCTGCGCGTGGAGCCATCCAGGCCCGCCGTGGAGGAAGCGGGCTAACTCTGACCGGCGGGCGCGTGCGTCGACTCGATGCGCGCGCCCCCCCAGCGTCTCGTCGCACGCCGCGCGCAGGATCTGCGCAACGCGGCTGATCACCTGGATGCCGTCGCGACCGCTGTCGCCGGCCGTCATCGCGGCGGACAGTAGCCGCGGCGCTACTGACCCGGCGCGCTGGCGAGGACGAACGGGGATGAGGGAGGGTCGTCCTCGCCGCCCGCGGCGGGTCCTGCCGCGGGTCGCGCCGGGTCGCCGATCGGCAGGGGCTGTTCGTCCGGGGAGAGAGGCCGGGCGAGCAGCGGGTCGATCGACGTCATGAAACTCACGAGAGCATTCC
>DATNBJ010000037.1:0-6429 GCA_035572055.1 Thermoleophilaceae bacterium
AAGGAGGGCCAGGCCCGGGCGGTGCAGATCGACATCGACGGCCGCAACGTGGCGATGCGCTACCCGACCGACGTGAACCTCGTGGGTGACGCGAAGGAGACGCTGCGCGAGCTGATCCCGCAGCTCGAGCGGAAGAGCGACCGCTCCTGGCGCGAGGAGATCGAGCACGAGGTGGCGCGCTGGTGGGAGATCATGGAGGACCGGGCGGGCGACCCGGCCGATCCGATCAATCCCGAGCTCGTGTTCCAGCGGCTCTCGCCGCGCCTCCCGGACAACTGCATCCTCACCTCGGACTCGGGCTCTGCCACGAACTGGTGGGCGCGGCACCTGAAGATCCGCAGCGGCATGAAGGCGGCGCTCTCGGGCACGCTGGCCACGATGTGCCCGGCCGTGCCCTACGCGCTCGCGGCGAAGATGGCGTACCCGGACCGCCCGGTGATCGCCTGCCTCGGCGACGGCGCGATGCAGATGCTCGGCATCAACGCGCTGATCGACATCGCGAAGTACCAGGACCGCTGGACCAACAAGCAGCTCGTGATCCTGGTGCTGAACAACCGCGACCTGAACCAGGTGACCTGGGAGCAGCGGGTGATGACCGGCGATCCGAAGCTGGACGCCTCGCAGGTGCTGCCGGACTTCCCCTACGCGCGCTACGCGGAGCTCGTGGGCATCAAGGGCATCCGGGTGGACCAGCCGGAGCAGGTGACGAGTGCGTGGGATGAGGCGCTCGCGGCCGAAGCGCCGGTGCTGGTGGAGGCGATCACCGACCCGGAGGTGCCGCCGCTGCCGCCGCATGTGCGCTTCGACCAGGCCAAGGGGCTGGCCAGCTCGCTCGCCAAGGGCGACCCGGCGCGAAAGCGCATCGTCGAGCAATCGCTTCGGGGGAAGCTGGCCGAGTTCATCAACCGATGAGCGTCGCGAGCGACGTCGCGGTCGAGAGGCTGACGGTGTCGGCGTACAAGGTGCCGACCGATCAGCCCGAGTCGGACGGCACGCTCGAGTGGGACAGCACGACGATGGTGCTGGTCAGGGCCGAGGCCGGTGGTGAGAGCGGCCTCGGCTACACGTACGCGGACGCGGCGGCAGGGCAGCTCGTCGAATCGCTGTTGGCGGGCGCCGTAAGGGGTAGCGACCCGATGTCGCCGCAGTCCGCGTGGTCCGCGATGTGGCGGGCGGTCCGCAACGTCGGCCAGCAGGGGCTCGCGGCCATGGCGATCTCCGCGGTGGACGTCGCGCTCTGGGACCTGAAGGCCCGCCTGCTCGGGGTGGCCCTGACGGATCTGCTCGGCCGCTTCCACGAGCGCGTGACCATCTACGGGAGCGGCGGCTTCACCTCCTATTCGAACGAGCGCCTGGCCGAGCAGATGGCGCACTTCGCCGAGCAGGGCCTCGCGCGCGTGAAGATGAAGGTGGGGCGCAGGCCCGCGGCCGATCCGCTCAGGATGGACGCCGCGCGAGCCGCGATCGGGGAGTCGGTGGAGCTGATGGTGGACGCCAACGGCGCCTACTCGCGCAAGGACGCGCTCCGCTGGGCGGAGCTGTTCGCCGAGTACGGCGTGACCTGGTTCGAGGAGCCGGTCAGCTCGGACGACGTCGACGGGCTGCGGCTGCTGCGCGACAGGGCGCCCGCAGGCGTGGAGATCGCCGCCGGCGAGTACGTCTACAAGCTCGGCGAGGCCGACCGGCTCTGTGGCGCCGTCGACGTTCTGCAGGCGGACGTGACCCGCTGCGGCGGCATCACCGGCCTGCTCCGGATGGACGCGGTGTGCCGCACGCGCTCGCTGCCCTTCTCGGCGCACTGCGCGCCCGCGATCTCGGTGCACGCCTGCGCGGCGATGGAGAGCTGCGTGCACATCGAGTATTTCCACGACCACACGCGGATCGAGTCGATGCTGTTCGACGGGGTGGTCGAGCCGGAGTACGGCGCGCTGCAGCCGGATTCGTCGCGGCCGGGGCTCGGGCTCGAGCTGCGCGAGTCGGACGCGAAGGAGTACGCGCTGTGAAGAAGCTCCGGCGCAACCTCATGAGCGGGCGCTTCCAGCGCACGCTGTCCGCGCTGACCGCCGTCAGCGCGGCGGGGCTCGGCTTCGAGATCTACCTCGAGCACTACAAGGGCTCGTTCGCGGACAAGTGGATGTGGACGCCGATCGCGCTGACGCCGCCTCTGGCCGCCGCCGGGGCGGCGGGCGTGTTCTCGGAGCGGGTGGCGAAGACGTGGCTGCCGGCGGTGTCCGCGCTGTACGCGGCCGACGGCGTGATCGGCGTCGTGACGCACCTGCGCGGCGTGGCGCGCAAGCCGGGTGGCTTCTCGGAGGCGACCTACAACCTCGTGATGGGGCCGCCGCTGTTGGCGCCCGGATCATTGGCCCTTGTCGGCGGAATGGGATTGGTGGCCGCCGCCGCCAGGCGCGAGTAGATGAGCGGACAGGGCGCAGTGGGCGGTGGCCAGGGCTGGGACGCGCTGTCGCAGGCTTCGCACTGGGATGCCAAGACGCGCGAGCTGGTGCTCGACCGCGTGCACAACGTCCCGCCGATCCGCTTCTTCACGGCGGAGGAGGCGCGCACGCTGCGCGCGTTCTGCGACGTGGTGACGGCGCAGGACGGCGAGCCGCGGATCGAGGTCCTCAACTACGTCGACGAGAAGATGTTCGAGGGGCGGCTCGACGGCTTCCAGTACGCCGACATGCCGGACGACCGCGACGTGTGGCGGCAGGTGGCGCGCCACCTCGACGATGAGGCGGGCGGCTCCTACGCGGACGCGGCGCCGGAGCTCCAGCGGGCGATCTGCTCGCTGTTCGCCGACGGGCGGCTGGACTGGGAGCTGCCCGTGGACAAGGCCTGGAAGGTGGTGACCCGCGGGATCCTGTCCTGCTTCTACGCGCACCCGTATGCGTGGAACGAGATCGGCTTCCCGGGCCCCGCGTACCCGCGCGGCTACTCCGCGCTGGGGGTTGACGGCCGGGAGCAGTGGGAGCCGAAGGAGTGAAGCCGCGCGCCAACGACTCGGCGTTCCTGCTCGACCCGCACCGCCGCGGGGTGCCCGGCGTGGAGCGCATGCGCCGCTATCGCGACGAAGACGAGGTGGACCTGCTGATCGTGGGCTGCGGGGCCGGCGGCGGCGTGCTGGCCCAGCGGCTGGCGCGGCGCGGCTGGCGCGTGGTGGTGCTGGAGGAGGGCCCGTTCTGGGATCCCGACCGCGACTGGGTGAGCGACGAGGCCGGCTCGCACGCGCTCTACTGGACGCGCAAGCGGATCATCGGCGGCGGCGACCCGGTGGAGATGGGCAAGAACAACTCGGGCCGCGGCGTCGGCGGCTCGATGACCCACTTCGCCGGCTACGCGCCGCGCTTTCACCCGTCCGACTTCGAGACAAAGACGCGCGAGGGCGTGGGCGCCGACTGGCCGATCTCCTACTGGGACCTGAAGGAGCACTACGAGGAGCTCGAGCGCGAGCTGCCGGTCGCGGGCCAGCACTGGCCGTGGGGCGATCCCCACCGCTATCCGCACGGCCCGCACCCGGTGGGCGGGGCCGCCGAGTGCGCCTGGCGCGGCGCACGCAACTGCGGCATCGAGATGCGGATGGGCCCGGTGGCGATCACGAACGGCCAGTTCGGCAACCGGCCGCACTGCATCTACCGCGGCTTCTGCCTCGAGGGCTGCAAGGTGAACGCGAAGGCCAGTCCGCTGATCACGCACGTGCCCGACGCGCTCGAGCACGGCGCCGAGGTGCGCGCGGACTCGATGGCGGTGCGGGTGGAGATCGACGACTCGTCGGGGCGGGTGACCGGCGTGACCTACATCCACGATGGGCGCGAGCGCTTTCAGCGCGCGGCGGCCGTGGCGGTGGCGGGCTACTCGATCGAGACCCCGCGGCTGCTCCTCAACTCCACGAGCGCCCGCTTCCCCAACGGTCTGGCGAACAACAACGACCAGGTGGGCCGCTACCTGATGGTGCAGGGCGCCTCGCAGCTCGCCGCCCGCTTCCCGGAGAAGCTTCGGATGTACAAGGCACCGCCGCCCGAGGTCTCCTCCGAGCAGTTCTATGAGACCGACGAGTCGCGCGGGTTCGCGCGCGGGTTCTCCATCCAGACCGTGAGCCCGCTGCCGATCGGCTGGGCCGAGCACGTGATCGCCGAGGGCCACTGGGGCGCGGACCTGCGGCGGCACATGGCCGACTACAACCACTGGTCGGTGCTCGGGATGCTCTGCGAGCTGCTGCCGCTGCCCGACAACAGGGTCACGCTGGCCGACGAGCCCGACGACTACGGCATGCCGGTCGCGCGCGTGGACTACACGCAGTGCGACAACGACCGGGCGAACATCGCCTACGCCAAGCGCGTGCTGCGGGAGATCTGGGAGAACGCGGGAGCGGAGGAGATCTTCTCGATCGACCGCTACGCGCACCTGGTGGGCGGCTGCCGCATGGGCTTCAGCCCCGAGGACAGCGTCGTGGACGCCGACCACCGCGCCTGGGAGGTGCCCAACCTCTTCATCACGGACGGCAGCGTCTGCCCCACGCAGGGCAGCGCGAATCCCGCGCTCACGATCATGGCGCTGGCGTCGCGGCTGGCGGAGCGGCTCGATTCGGGTCGTGCGCGGGCCGGCAATGGCAGTTTTGCGGCGGTCGCGCGCGGGTAGCCAGGCGCGCACGTGAGGTCCACGAGCCTTCGCTGTGCCGCTTTCCTGGCCGGAGCGTCGCTCCTCCTCACCGGCTGCGGTGGCAAGCAGTCGGTGCTCGACCCGCACAGCAAGCCGGCCCGCCAGATCGTGCATCTCTGGTGGGGAATGCTCGCGGCGGCCGTTGTGGTCTTCGCCGGCGCGCTCGTGCTGCTGTTCATCGCCTGGAGGCGGCGGGATCGCGAGGGGCTGCCGGTGCTGGGCAAGGACGAGGGCGTCTCGACCGGGATGGTGGTCGCCTTCGGGATCGTGATCCCGGTGCTGGCGCTGTCGGTGCTGTTCTGGGTCTCGGACCTGGAGGTCGGCAAGACGGTGGAGGCCCCGGCGGCGAAGGACTCCCAGATGCGGATGACCGTGATCGGCCACCAGTGGTGGTGGGAGGCGCGCTACCCCGGCACGACGGCGGTGACCGCGAACGAGATCCACATCCCCACCGACACGCGCATCGACGTCCTGCTCGAGTCGACCGACGTGATCCACAGCTTCTGGGTGCCGGCGCTCAACAAGAAGATGGACATGCTGCCGGGGCACCCGAACCACCTGCTGCTCTACTCGAACCGGGCGGGGGTGTTCCGCGGGCAGTGCGCCGAGTTCTGCGGGCTCCAGCACGCGAACATGTCGCTCGAGGTGGTGGCGCAGCCGCCGGCCCAATTCCGGGCGTGGCTCGCGAACGAGGCGAAGCCCGCGAGCGCGCCCGCGAGCCCCGAGTTCATGTCGGAGCAGTGCGCGAGCTGCCACACGATCCGCGGCACGGCGGCGCGCGGCACGATCGGGCCGGACCTCACGCACGTGGGCGGCCGCAAGACCCTGGCCGGGCTGACGATCCCGAACGACCCGGCGCACATGGCTCAGTGGATCTCGAACCCGCAGGGCATCAAGCCGGGCGCGCGGATGCCGGGGCTCGGGCTGAGCCCGCAGGAGGTGCGCCGGCTCGTGACCTTCCTCGAGGGGCTGCGCTGATGGCGAGCGTCGCGCAGCCCGCGTCCGTCCAGCGGCTCGAGCGGATCTGGGCCGGCCGCCCGGGCGTGCTCGGCTGGCTCACGACCACCGACCACAAGCGCATCGGGCTGCTCTACCTGTTCGCCTGCCTCGTCTTCTTCGCGGCGGGCGGCGTGGAGGCCTTGCTCATCCGCACGCAGCTCATCCACCCGAACAACAACGAGCTCTCCCCCGCCGCGTTCAACCAGGTGATGACGATGCACGGGGTCACGATGATCTTCCTGTTCGTGATCCCGATCTCCACGGGAGCGTTCGGGAACTACCTGCTGCCGCTGATGATCGGCGCGCGCGACATGGCCTTCCCGCGGCTGAACGCGCTGTCCTTCTGGATCTTCGCCGGCTCCGGGATCTTCATGTACGCGGGGCTGGCACTGGGGAACGGCCCGAACGCCGGCTGGTTCGACTACGTGCCGCTCGCCTCGCGGCAGGTCAACCCCGGGCAGGGCATCGACTTCTACGCGCTCGGCCTGATCTTCAACGGCATCTCCACCACCGCCGCGGCGATCAACTTCATCGTCACGATCTTCAAGCTGCGCGCGCCCGGGATGTCGCTCAACCGGATGCCGCTGTTCGCCTACGCCTTCCTGGCGGTGTCGCTCGCGCTCGTGTTCGCGATGCCGGCGCTGACCACCGATCTCGTCTTCCTCGAGCTCGACCGCCTCGCCGGCTTCGACTTCTTCAACATCGGCTCCGGAGGTGCGCCCCTCCTCTGGCAGCACCTCTTCTGGCTGTTCGGCCACCCGGAGGTCTACA
>DATNBJ010000038.1:0-2786 GCA_035572055.1 Thermoleophilaceae bacterium
CTAGCGGCTCTTCATTCGCTCCAGCAGCGCGTAGTGGTCGGCGACCGGGCCGATGTGCCTCAGCTTGTCCGGGTTCACGACGCCGTTGATGCTCCGGACCTGACCGTCCGCGATGTCGAGCGCCAGCACGCTGATCACCCGCTCCTGGTCGTCCAGGTAGAGGGCGCCCGGGTCGCCGTTGATCTCTACGAGGCGGACCGTCAGCCCCGGGAGGCGAGACGCGCGGCCGAACCAGTTGATGAGCGCGCGCGCCACGCGGTTGCGGCCGTGCAGCGTCCGGGCGAGAGCCGGGGCCTTGCCGCCGCCGTCGCCGGTGAGCTCAACGTCGTGGGCCAGCAGCGCCTCGAGCCCGGCGAGGTCACCCTGCTCGGCGGCCTCGAAGAACCGGTGCGTCAGCTCGTCGCGCTGCTCCCGCGTGGTCCGGAAGCGGGGGCGGCGCTCGCCCACGTGGCGCCGGGCGCGGCTCGCGAGCTGGCGCACGTTGTCCTCGCTCTTGCCCACGATGCCCGCGATCTCGGGATACGGGTAGTCGAACACGTCGTGCAGCAGGAGCACGGCTCGCTGCTCGGGCGAGAGGCTCTCCAGCAGCACCAGCATCGCCAGTGACAGCGAGTCCGCGGTCTCGGCGTGGCGGGCCGGATCGTCCTCGCCGTCGGTGATGATCGGCTCCGGGAGCCATTCGCCCACGTAGCTCTCGCGGCGCACCCGGGCGGAGCGCAGCTCGCTGATCGCGAGGCGAGTGGTCACCGTGGCCACGAACGCGCGCGGCGAGGCGATCTGCTCGCCGCTCTGAAGGGTCTGGTGCACCCGGATCAGGGCCTCCTGTGTCACGTCCTCCGCCTCCGACACGCTGCCGAGCATCCGGTAGGCGATCGCGAACGCGAACGGCCGCAGCTCGTCGAGCAGTTCCTCGCGCTCGGTCATGCCGCCGCCAGCCCCTCTCGCCAGGTCGGGTGCGCCGGGTGCCAGCGGAGCTCGCGCTTGGCCTTGGCGTTCGAGGCGCCGCGCATCTCGGTCATCATCATCACGCCCGCCTCGCCGGCGAACAGCCGCGCGACGAAGCGGGGCATGCGCATCGGCTTCTTGGCGCCCAGCTCCTGTGCCAGCGCCGGCAGCCACTCGGCGACCGGTGCGGGGTCGTCGTCCACCACGTTGTAGACGCCGCGGCTGCCGTGCTCGATGGCGGCGACGGTCGCCTCCGCGGCGTCGGCGATGTGGATGAAGGACCAGACGCCGCCGCCGTCGCCGACGAGCGGGAACTTGCGCTTGCGGACCATCTCGAACTGCGACGAGCCGAGCGCGAGCGAGGTGCCGGGCCCGTAGAAGACGCCGTAGCGCAGCACGATCCCCTCCGTCCAGTCCGCGCCGAGGACCGCGGCCTCGAGATGACGGATCGCGGCCAGCCCGTCGCGCATGTCCTTTGCGGGCGCGGGGTCGACCGGGTCCTCCTCGGTCTTCACCGGCCCGCCGCTGCGCGCGTAGAGGCCGAAGGTGGCGATCCCCTGTGCCACGAACCGCCGCACGCCGACGGCATGCCCGGCGGAGAGCAGGTGGTCGGTGCCCTCGGTGCGCAGGCGGTTGGTGGGCGCCGCGGCGCGTGCCGAGTAGCGCTCCACGCCGGTGAGGGCGGTGAGCTGATGGACGATCACGTCCGGCCTCGCGTTCGCCACGGCCTCCGCCACCTGATCGGGATCGAGCGCGTCCGCCACCACGGGGATGGCGCCCAGCTCGCGGAGCAAGCCCTGCTTGTCTTCGCTGCGCGTCATGCCGTGGACCTGATGACCCGCGGCGACCAGTCGAGGCACAAGCTGCCTCCCAATCGCTCCCGTAGCTCCTGCCACAAACACTTTCATGATGAACCTCTGAGTCTGGATGTGTGCGTCTGCTCGTGAGACGCGGCGGAGGGCGCGGCTGTGACAGCTGCGGGCGGGTTTGCCGGGCGCGGGGCGAACGACGGGCAGTAGAGGAGGGGCCCGAACGGGGCTTCGGCGGCGAAGTGTGTGGGTTTCCCTTGGCATACCAAGGCAAATCCACACACTTCGTCGGCATCGCCGATCGGCACACAAAGCCGCCGCCACCGCTCGGGCCGCCCCTCATTGCCGCCGTTCGGACCCCGCGGGCGCCATGAAACCGCCCGAACTGCGCGTTGCGCCCGTTAAAGCCGGGGGCGACGCGGCCGAATACCCCGGCTGGCTCCGTAGTCCCTCTATCGAGCCACCGTCCCTCAAAAATGAATTCGGCTCGCTTCTCGTTTGCCGCTGTCGCGGCGTTCGCCGGCACACTCGTGTTGCCGGTCGCTTCTGCGTTCGCAGCCAAGCCCTCCGGGCCTGGTGAGAACACCCCGCTCAATCTTCCGGCCCAGACCACGAAGGCCGCAACCGGCGCCACCGGCGGTGGCGGCAGCCTCGTGAGGACCTTCGTCGGGCTCGCCATCGTGCTCGCCGTCATCTACGGCGTCTACTGGGTGCTGCGGCAGGTCAAGTCGAGCCGCGAGGAGCGCGCCAGCGGTTACGGCCTCGCTAGCATCGCCACTCTTCCGCTCGGCCCGAACCGCTCGCTGCACATGGTGCGCAGCGGCCGCGAGTACGTGCTGGTGGGCGCCAGCGAGCACGGCGTCACGCCGATCCGCACCTACACCGAGGAGGAGGCGAAGGACGCAGGCCTGCTCGACGAGCACGACCCGGCCGGCGAGCTCATGGCGCCCGCCCCGGCGCGCACCGGTAAGCCGAACCTCGTGAAGGACATCGTCGAGGAGATGCGCAAGAGGACGGTGCGCAAGTGACCGT
>DATNBJ010000039.1:0-2186 GCA_035572055.1 Thermoleophilaceae bacterium
GCCGATCCGCGCGACGCGGACTTCACGGTGCCGGTCACGCACGTTCGGGCGAAGGACTCGGTGTACGGCGAGCTCGAGTACGACCTCGCCAAGGCGACGTCGTGGAGCGGAGCCCTGCGGATAGCGGGCGCCCGAGCCGTCGACCGCGTGCGCAACTACGTGCGCCGCGTGCGCTAACGCGCCGCGAACGACTCGCGGATGCGCCGCAATTCCACCCACAGCTCCTCGGGCACGGCGCGCAGCGCCACGAGCAGCACCACGTAGATCACCGCGCCGACCGCCAGCCGGGCGGCGGTGGGGAAGCCGTGGATGAGCATCGGCGCGAGCGCCGCGGTGGCGGCCACCAGCACCCGGCCCACCCCACCGAGCGGCGGCCGCAGCCGCGCCTTGGAGCGGGCCAGCACGATCGCGCCGGCCACGGCCAGACCGACCTCGGCGCAGGTGGTGGCCACGCCTGCGCCCTGGGCGCCGTGCACCGAGCCGAGCCAGATCGTGAGTCCGGAGCTGAGCACCAGCGCGAGGAGGAACATGACCAGCACCTCGCGGTGCAGCCTCAGGCTGAGCAGCGTGTAGCCGAACGTGGTGGCCGCGAACGAGGCCACCAGCGCGATCGCCTGGATGCGCAGCACGGGCACCGCCGGGTCGAAGCTCGAGCCCGCCACCACCTGGATCACGAACGGAGCGCCGAGAATCAGGCCAATCGCGAGCGTGGCCCCAACGATCACGGACACCTGGAGCACGCGTCCAACGCCGTAGTTCAGGCGCTCGTGGTCGTCCCGCGCCGCGCGGGCGAGGATCGGAAATGCCGCCCCCACCAGCAGGGCGGGCACCTGAGTGAGCACCTCGACGACCCGGAACGACGCGCTGAAGTAGCCCGTCTCCGTGGCCGTGGCCACCAGCGACATGATCACGATCGCCACCCGGTAGTAGATGACGCCGACGGCGGTGGCGGTCGCGAACGGGAGCGTGTCGCGCAGCAGCGACCACCACTCGCCGGCGTGGAAGGCGGGCACGAGCGGCACGTCGCGGCGGACGACGATCGCGGTGGCCACGACGACGGCTATCCCGGCCGGAATAGGGATCGCCAGGAACGGCAGCAGGGTCGCCCCCGCGATCACGAGGGCGAAGATGAACACGACGGTGACCACCTGCTTCAGCAGGTCGAACAACGCGACCCAGCCGAGCCGCAGGTCGGCCATCAGCGGCACGGCGAGCGCGCTCTGAACCGCCTGGAACACGAAGCCGATCCCGGCCAGGACCGTGCCGATCACCATCGCGTTCGTGTAGCCGGCGATCGCCGCGAAGGCGGTGGCCAGCGCGATGCCCACGATCGTCAGCGCGATGCGCATGCCCATCAGGTTGCGAACGAAGCTCTCGCGGGCGGCGGGCTCGCGGACGGCCACCTCGCGCATGCCGATGGCCACGAGCCCGGCGTCGGTGATGCCCCCGGCCACGGTCACGAGCGCGAGCACCGTGACGTAGCGGCCCGCGTCGTCCACGCCGAGGTGGCGGAACAATGCTGCGGCCGAGGCCACCGTGAGGAGCACCCCGAAGCCATAGGAGACGATCCGCAGGCCGCCCCCGCGGATCGCGGCCGGGCCGGCGTCCGGCGTGTCGAGCAGGTCGGTCACTTCTCGAACGCGAGCACGGCGGCCACTCCACTCCAGTCGTCGATCTCGTACTGGTCGGCCTGCACCGGGCGGAAGAAACGGTGCGCGAAGAGCGAGAAGAACGGCCCCCAGGGGATCCGGTGGCGCACCCGGCGCGCCAGGCCGCGCGGCGTGTAGTAGAGGTAGCTGAGACGCACCCCGGGCTCGCCCAGGTAGATCCGCTCCACCAGCCGCAGGCCGCTGGGCGCGATCAGCCGCCGCTCGAGGTCGTCCTCGTCGTACACGCGCTCGAAGAACACGCGCTCGCCCTCGCGGCCGTACACGCCGCCGCGGATGTAGAGGTCCGCGCGCTTGAGCGGGTTGAACGGCACGGTCACCACCAGCCTGCCGCCGGGGCGCAGCACGCGAGCGAGCTCGGCCATCGCCAGGTCGTCGCCCTCGGGGATGTGCTCGATCGTGGAGATCGCGGTGATGCGGTCGAAGCTCGCGTCCTCGAACGGGAGCTTGCGCGCGTCGGCGCGCTGGAAGATCAGCGAGCGGTCGGCGGCGTCGGCGCCGACGTCGTCGCGCTCGTCG